>CAMOGO010000213.1 GCA_946614075.1 uncultured Lachnospiraceae bacterium
CGCGCCGGATTCTCACCGGCTTCCCTTTTCACCTGTCGAAAAGAGGCTTGAAAAAGCAGGAAGAAAAAAGACTCTTCCGGATCTCGCCGCTTCCGACAGACACCTGAACATGTTTGACGAACGCATTATAGCATGGGTGTCTTAGAAACACAACGGGGAATATACGCATACTTGCAAGGGTTCTCAGCTTATGGTAAAATCCTGTGGATTATGAATCCATTGCAGAATCGAGGATATTTTCTTTTATGAAGAGAGAATAGTCCTTCTATATCAGATCAGGAGAATATGTATGACCGTTTTTGATTTCAGCTCCGGTTCCACGGCTTCCACAGGCCAGGGCCCGGTCTGCACTTATACGACCTTTCATTCCGCACAGTCCACACCGACCGCAGAGCTTCCGATCCTCCTTCTGTCAAACCGGCAGAGAAACTGGGATCATCATTCTCTGGGCGTATTTTCCGACCCGGACAAGCAGACCGCGTTTGAGTTCCGCACGGACAGCGGCACGGACAGCGCCGATATTCTGAAGATCGATTCCCGGTTTGTCAGCCTGATCCGCTGGCTGGGGGCCAACCGCATCACGGTGCGTCTCAGCGGTGTGAACCGGACCGACGGCTACGCGGTCCTGAAGATCCGCGAGGTCGCGTTTGGCGGGGGAAAGAAGCTTTCCGCCGAGGACGGATTCCTTCAGTTTATGATCGAGAGGCTTCTCGCGAGCGACGCGCCGGAGCAGGAGGAGATGGAAGAAGAGACGGAAATGCTGGGCGATGACATGCGGCTGACCAGTCTGCAAAGCATCACGGACTTTATGACCTGCGCGGGCCGGACGCTGCCGGACAATATCCGCCTCTGGGCCCAGAGAAACCTGGCGGTCGCGAGGTCTCACGAGGTGACCCCGGAGGAGCGCAGACATGCGCAGCGAGCCCTGTCCATCATGATGAATATCCAGTGGAAGAGCGAGTACTTTGAGGAGATCGACCCGGTGGAGGCGCGCCGGATCCTGGACGAGGAGCTCTACGGGATGGAGCGGGTGAAACAGCGCATTCTGGAGACCGTCATTCAGATCAACCGGACCCACACGCTGCCCGCATACGGCATTCTTCTGGTTGGACCGGCCGGCACCGGAAAGTCCCAGATCGCCTACGCGGTCGCACGGATTCTGAAGCTGCCGTGGACCACCCTGGACATGAGCTCGATCCATGATCCCGAGCAGCTGACCGGCAGCTCCCGGATCTATTCCAACGCGAAGCCGGGCATCATCATGGAGGCCTTTGCCAATGCCGGCGAATCGAATCTGGTCTTTATCATCAATGAGCTGGACAAGGCTTCGGACGGCAAGGGCAGCGGAAATCCCGCGGATGTCCTGCTGACCCTTTTGGACAATCTTGGTTTTACCGATAATTATATCGAGTGCATGGTGCCGACGAATGGCGTGTACCCCATCGCGACGGCCAATGACAAGAGCCGGATCAGTGCACCGCTCATGTCGCGCTTTGCCGTGATCGAGCTCCCGGACTACACGGCCGAGGAGAAGAAGATCATTTTCTCGCGCTTTGCGATGCCGAAGGTGCTGAAGCGCATGGGACTCAAGGAAAATGAGTGTGTGATTCCGGAGGACGCACTGGAGACGGTGATCGAGCTGTATTCGCAGACGACCGGTATCCGTGACCTGGAGCAGGCGGCCGAGCACCTGGCGGCGAACGCCCTGTACCAGATCGAGGTGGATCATGTGAAGCAGGTTGTCTTTACGCCGGAGACGGTGCGGGCTCTTTTAGACTGAAAGGAGTATTCTTGACCTGGGAAGAATGGATTGACAGGTTTCCTTTGATCCTGAGCAAACAGCAGATGGAGGCCGTGAGGGCAAAGGAGGGAGCGACGCTCCTTCTGGCGGTGCCCGGAAGCGGCAAGACGACCGTCCTGGTGGCCAGGATCGGCTATCTGATCGAGGTGAATGGTGTCGCGCCGGAGAACATCCTGACGCTGACCTACACCGTATCGGCTGCCCGGGATATGAAGGAGCGCTTTTTGCGCCTGTTTGGAGAGGAATATGCGGATCGGCTCGCGTTTCGCACCATCAACGGCATCTGTGCCAGGATCATCTTGGATTACGGGCGCCGGATCGGGCGAAATCCGTTTGAGCTGATCACCGATGAAAAAGCGATATCTGCGCGGCTTTCGGGGATTTTCCGGGATATCGAGCATGAATATGCGACGGAAAACGATCTGAAGCAGATCCGGACGCAGATCACCTATATCAAGAACCAGATGCTTAGCGACGAGGAAATCGAGGCCCTGACGGGGGAAAGCGATTACCGGATCGCCGAGATCTACCGCAGATACTGCGCGGAGTGCCGCTCCCGGAAGCAGATGGACTACGACGACCAGATGATCTATGCGCTGAACATCCTGAAGCGGGAGCCTGCGCTGCTGGAGGAGTACCGGAGACACTATCCCTGGATCCTGGTGGATGAGGCGCAGGACACATCCCGGATCCAGCACGAGATCATAAAGCTTCTGGCCGGGAATCTCTTCATGGTAGGAGACGAGGACCAGAGCATCTACGGCTTTCGCGCTGCCTATCCGGAGGCACTTTTAAACTTTGAGAAGGACCATCCGGGTGGCCACGTCCTTCTGATGGAGACCAATTACCGGTCGACCCCGCAGATCGTCCAGATGGCAGACCGCTTCATCCGGCAAAATGAGCTTCGTCATGAAAAGACGATGCAGGCGGACCGGGCAAACGGAGCGGAAATCCGCACGGTCCCATTAAAGGGAAGACGCGGTCAGTACCGGTATCTGGCGAAGGTCGCGTCGGGACTGACCGACAAATCGCCTTTGACGGCAGTCCTCTACCGGGACAATGAAAGCGCATTGCCGCTCGTCGATCTGTTTGAAAAGGAGGGCATCCCGTACCGTATCCGGAACATGGATCTGTCTTTTTTCACGCACCGGATTGTCCAGGACATCCTTTGCCTGCTGCGCCTGGCGGAGAATCCGATGGACACGGAAAGCTTCCGTCAGATTTACTACAAGATCGGGACCTACCTGAATAAAGAGCTGGCAGAGGCCATCTGCGAGGATGCGATTGAGAGGCAGATTTCCGTCATGGATGCCTGCGTGTTCCGCAAGGGGCTGCCGCCGGGAACCCGGAAGGCCTGCCAGAACATACGAAGCGTCCTCGTCCGCATGAGAAGCATGGCGGCCGATGCGGCCATCGAGGCGGCTCTTTCCGATCTCGGGTACCGTACCTACCTGGGAAGATCCGGCAGTGTGAAATCCTTCAGCAAGATATTCATCCTGAAGACCCTTGCCGCGGGGCTTTCCCGCCCGGGCGACCTGGAAAAGCGCCTCACGGAGCTGAAGACGATCCTGCAGGAGCACGAAAACGATGCCGCCTGCCGCTTTGTCCTGTCGACGATCCATTCCAGTAAGGGACTGGAGTACGACGAGGTTTACCTGATGGACGTGATCGACGGGATTTTCCCGGAGACGGTCCCGAAAAACAAAAAGCTCCTTTCGCACCGGGAAAGAGAGACCTGGGAGGAGGAGCGGAGATTGTTCTACGTCGGCGTGACGAGGGCGAGAAACCAGCTGAACCTCTTTATCCCGAAGGAAGGCTCGATCTTCTGCTCCGAGTTTCTGGGACAGGAGGGTACAGGCCGGATGCTGCAGAAGACAAGCCCGGCACAGACCTCGGCAAGGAGTGGGGCTCAGGCCTACGGAAAAACAGCGAGTCAGGGAATGACTGCCA
>CAMOGO010000214.1 GCA_946614075.1 uncultured Lachnospiraceae bacterium
GTGCGGAGCAAGCGCGAGACAGACACCTTCTTCAAGCGCTTCACCGCGGAGAGCTTTTACCGCCTACTGAACCGGATGGGAGCCGAGGTCGTATTCAACCACGCGGATTACCGGCTTGTGTCCTCGCGGGTGCTGGAGGCCTTCTCGGATTTCAAGGAGGTCAATATCTTCCTGCGCGGCATGTTCCCGTTGGTCGGCTTCAAGAGCACCTCGGTCTATTACGAGCGGCACGAGCGGATCGCAGGGGAGAGCCATTACCCCTTAAGAAAAATGCTGGCGCTGGCATTTGACGGGATTACGAGCCTGAGCGTGAAGCCGATCCGGATGATCACGGCGGCGGGCGTGGTGATCGCTCTCGTCAGCTTTGTCTTTGTGATCTGGTCGATCGTGGTCCGTTTGATGGGGAATGCGGTTGCCGGCTGGGCAAGCATGACGTCTCTCATCTGTATGCTTGGCGGTGTGCAGCTGATCAGCCTGGGCGTGATCGGTGAGTATGTCGGGAAGATTTATCTCGAGACGAAGCATCGCCCGCGATTCATCGTGAGCGAGCGCGCCGGGCTTTCGGAAGAAGCATCGATGGATGAAAAAGAATGATCGAAAATGACGACGGAGATTCCGACGGAAATCGCGCCGGGCTTCCGGAAGAAGCATCGACGGGAGAGAAAGAATGATCGAAAAATGATGACGGAAATCCCACCGGAAATCGCGCCGGAAACAGGCCTTTTGAGCGGAAAGCTGATGAAATCTGCCGTCTGGCGGGATATCTGTTAGAAATTAGATACATTGATATGCGAGGATATGGTTTTGTCAGTTGGATAGAATCGTTCCAATATAAACGAAACTACAAATAAGCAAGGAGAGTTTATGTCACAGACAGCTCAGAATATTGTCAGAGAAGTAAAAAAAGCCGTGATCGGCAAGGATGAGATGATCGAGAAGGTGCTTCTGGCCATGGTGGCCGGCGGACACATCCTGCTCGAGGACCGGCCGGGCGTGGGAAAGACAACCCTGGCGCTGGCCTTTTCGCGGGCGATGGCGCTCGAGTACCGTCGTATGCAGTTTACGCCGGATGTCATGCCTGCCGATGTCATCGGCTTTTCCATGTACCAGAAGCAGACGGGATCCTTCATCTATCAGCAAGGCGCCGTCATGTGCAATCTGTTCCTGGCCGATGAGATCAACCGTACGAGCTCCAAGACCCAGAGCGCGCTGCTGGAGGCGATGGAGGAGGGCCGTGTGACGGTCGACGGCATCACGCACAATCTGCCGAAGCCGTTTACGGTCATCGCGACGCAGAACCCGGCGGGCTCCGCCGGTACGCAGCTGCTGCCGGAGTCTCAGCTCGACCGTTTCCTGATCCGCCTTTCCATGGGCTATCCGTCCTGGAAGGAGGAGGTCTCCATCCTGAAGGCGAAGCAGGGCCGGGATCCGCTCGACCGCGTTGCGCCGGTGGCGGATGGGGCCGCTGTGATGAAAATGCATGAGGAGGCAGAATCGGTTTATGTGGCTGACGATGTCTATGTATACATGGCAAAGCTGGCTGCCGCGACCCGTGCGATGAAGCTGGTCCGGACGGGCATCAGCCCTCGTGGTACGATCGCGCTGTCCCGCATGAGCCGCGCGTACGCCTGGTATATGGGCCGCGATTTCGTGGTGCCGGATGACGTCAAGGCGATCATTTTTGACACCTTTGAGCATCGTCTGGTGCTGGATCCCAAGGCCAGATTCTCCGATGTAACCGCGCACCGCGTGCTGGAAAGCGTCCTGAAAAACGTTCCGGCGCCGTCGATCGTGAAGCGGTAAAAAGGAAATGACTTGACAGGCAGCCCCACGGAGGGATGGATCAATACAGAACTGATCATTACGGGATGGATCACTACGGATTGATCACTACGAATTGATCATTACTGGCCAGGACTGCCAAAGGAGAAACATGGCGAAACCAAGACTGGAATATCTTATCTTTATAGCAGGGCTTGTGGCGTTCCACATTTTTTATATGGACCACATCTCGTTCTTTGTGCTGGTCTTTTTCCTGGTTCTGCCCTTTTTGTCGCTGGCGCTCAGCCTGATTTCCGGCATGCGCGTGACGGCATCGATCGAGGATATGAGCGGAAAAACCATCGGCCGCGGGACGATGCTGCCAGTGCGGATCCGTCTGACCTCGAGAGCTTTGTTTGGGGGCGTGCGCGTCTTCATGAAGATCCGCCTGACCAATGAGATGTTCGGGACGGAGGACGTGCGCGTGCTGCGTTTTGTGACGCAGAAAAAGACGCAGGCCATCGTGACGCAGATTGAGTGTGAGCAGCTCGGCGAGGTGACGGCGGAGATCGTAAAGGCGAAAACCTTTGATTTCATGGGGCTTTTCGCGATCCCTGCCAAGATCGAGCGCCGGGAGACCAGCGCTTATGTCATCCCGGGGCAGAAGGAGATCGAGCTTTCCTTGGAGGCAAGACCGGCGGCGCTCGCGGAGTACAGCGAGATGGTGGAAAACCAGCCGGGCAGCGATTTTACCGAGTTTTTCCAGGTGCGGGAGTTCCGTGATGGAGACCCGGTATCGAGGATCCACTGGAAGCTGTCGGAGCGTCTGAGCACCCTGATGATCCGGGAGGGCAGCCGTCCCTTTGAAAACCGCGTGGTGCTGGCGATTGATCTTCCCGGCGTCGACGATGAGGAGCTCACGGAGCAGCTGCTGGAGACCTTTGCGGCGGTTTCGTCCTGGATGACGCAGGCGGAGATCGCGCACCGGATCCTCTGGTGGAATGAAAGTACGAATGAGGTCGCCGAGCTGACCATCGACAATGAGGGCGACTACTGGTCGGCTTTGTTTGGACTTCTGGAAAACCGCTGGCAGCCGCGGCGCGAGGAGGTTTTTGCCTCTTGCCTGAGGCTCCCGGAGAACCACTCGGTTTACTTTTTTACCAGCAATCTCATGAAGGCGGAGGGGGCGCGGCTGCGTACCCGCACGGCTGGAAATATCCGCTTCCTCAGCATGCAAAGCGTGGATGTAGCGGCAGCGGAGAACGCGGCCGGTCAGGAGGAAGGGAAGGCATCTGCCTCCAAGGCTTCGCAGGGCAGAGGCCGCAGACGGCGCTCTCGTGAGGAGGGCACGGTGACCTACCTGACGCCCGGAAACGAGGCCGAGATCCTGGAAAATTACGACTGGAATGCATAAAAAACTTCCATGCGAGGCTTCACCTCGCACCACCACTGATGAAAGCGATAATTTGAATTAACTTATGAAGGAAACGATCGCAAAAACGACAGCCAAAGCAATCTGGTATGCCCTTGTCACGATGGCAGGGGTTTTTTCCGCGTTCGGCTGTCTGGTTAGCGGAATGAATTTAAATGTGGACCTGCAGGCTATCCTACTCGTATCAGGCATCGCTGCGGTCTGCTTCAGTGCGCTGTTTTCCGTGACAAAATACAGACCGGCTTTTGTGGTCGGCACGATGGCGCTTTTGTTTTTATTCTTCTTCTGGAACTGGCGTGAGATCGTAGACGGCATCCTGATGCAGGTGAACGCCTGCATCCAGATTTATACGGAACGGACGGGCTTTGACCTGATCCAATGGACTACCGATACCTATGCAGAGTCGGTGGAACAAGGCGTGGACCGCATGGCGATGTGCTTCGCCGGGGCCGTGCTGGCGTGGGTTGTGGCCCTGTTCCAGACGATGAAGCAGCGGTATTCGCTGCTTTGCATCCTGCCGCCGATCCTCTTTCTGGCGGTTCCGCTCACGATTTACC
>CAMOGO010000215.1 GCA_946614075.1 uncultured Lachnospiraceae bacterium
TGATGGAAGAGTACTACAAGATCTTTTCCAAATAGGGCTGCGAGGAGTGTGACGGAGCCGGCGCAAGAAGGTGTGGAACCGTAAAGATTTGAAAGGAAAATGAGAATATGGAACGAAGAGCAGGCAACGAAAGCCCCTGACGCAGACAAACGTTTGTGCCAGGGGCTTTCGTTTTTTTTTGCGCATAGCACCCCAATGGCAATATACAAACTGCACAACGCGAATTGGCTAAGATGCCGATTTTTACAAAAATCCGAGAATGAGCTTGCTTTTTTCTGCAAAACGGCATACATTTATAAAAAATGTCGACAAAATAAAAAAGAGTAGACAAAAGTTAGAGCATTTAATTAATGCCAACCAAGATATGGAAACAGGAGGATGTGTGATGTCGAAGGGAAAAGTTTTGTTTGCACAGGACATGGACAAGGCCGGCAAGCTTCTGCTGCAGGAGAATGGCTTTGAGGTGGTCCTGGCGCCAAAGGAAGACAAAGAGGTTCTGAAGAGCTTGATTGCAGACGCGGATGCCGTTTTTTCCAAGACGTATTTCCTGGATGAGGAAATCCTGTCGGCCGGTAAGCAGCTGAAGGTCGTCGCAAAGCATGGCGTAGGGATCGACAACGTCGTTGATCTGGCTACCGCGACGAAGCTGGGACTTTACGTGGTAAATACGCCTCTCGCGAATTCTTTGTCTGTCGCGGAGCATGCGGTCGCCGGGATGCTCGCTTTTTCCGAAAAGACGGTCCGGATGCACGAGGCTGCCAAGGTGGCGGACTTTGCGGCACAGGATGAGGGAGGCATGCACGAGATCAGCGGCAAGACGCTTGGTCTGATCGGCCTCGGCAACATCGGCCGCCGTGTCGCGAAGATTGCAGGACTTGGCTTTGATATGAAGATACTGGGATACGATCCCTTTGTCCGGAAGGAGACTTTGCCTGAGTATGTTGAGCTGACGGACGATATCAACCGGATTTACAAAGAAAGCGACTTCATCTCGCTGCACCTCGGCGCGACGCCGCAGACGATCGGCATGGTCGGGAAAGAGCAGTTTGAGATGATGAAGGACAGCGTGGTCTTTGTCAATATGGCAAGAGGCTCCCTGGTGAAGGAGGATGCCCTGGTGTGGGCACTGGAGAGCGGCAAGATTGCCGGTGCCGTCCTGGATGTCTTTGCGCAGGAGCCGGTGCAGGCGGACAACCCACTGCTCCACCAGAAAAATGTTCTTCTTTCCCCGCACAGTGCAGCGCTTACCGACGAGGCGATGGCCAATATGAGCCGCGACGGAGCAAGAGGGATCGTCGAGATCCTGACCGGGAAAAAGCCTACCTGGTGTCTGAATTATGACAAGGTAAACGAGATCCGCGGTCTGACAAAATAAGGATGACGTAAGGAGAATTGAAATGAAAGTATTGAAATGGCTGGATGACAACATCGAGCTGGCGATCATGAGCCTGGCGCTGTCGCTGATCGTTGTCTCTATTTCCGCCGACATCATCCTGCGAACCGTAACGGGAACCGGGCTTACCTGGGCGCAGGAGCTTTCCAGACAGTGCGAGATCTGTATCGCAGCCTTTGGTATGTCCTACGCGGTGAAAGCGGATAAGCATATCCGTGTCGACCTGATCCAGACCTTCCTGCCCAAAACAAGAAAGCCGATGGATGTGTTCGCAGATATCGTAGTCTTTGTTTTTTCTCTTTTCATCGCCTGGTACGGGGTCACCAAGCTTCGCGCCGCTATCCGGTCCGGAGCATTTACACCGGTCCTTGAGATCCCGATGGTCTGCATTTACGGCATGATGGAGATTGGCTTTATCGGAGCAGCGCTCCGTGTTGTCGAGAAATATATCAAAAAGTTTCTGAACCGAGGAAAGGAAGTGAAAGAAGCATGAACGTCATTCTGATTTCGTTAGCTGTGTTCTTTGTTCTTCTTCTCCTGGGTGTGCCGATCGTCGTTTCGGTTGGCGTGGCATGTGTGGCGATCTGGCTGCAGGTGCCGCAGATCGTTACTAACCCGCCGTACATGTTCCAGGCGATCACGACTTCCCTGGACTCCTTCGTCCTGGTAGCGGTTCCTTTGTTTATCCTTTCCGGCCAGATCATGGCAAAGGGAGGCATCGCAGAGAAGCTTTTCAATTTCTTCTCGTATTTCATCGGAAACCGGAAGGCTGGTCTTCCGATCACCGTTATCGTGACCTGCCTGTTTTACGGTGCAATCTCCGGTTCCGGCCCTGCGACGGCAGCGGCTGTCGGAGCCATGACCATCCCGGTCCTGACGGCCATGGGCTATTCGCTGAATTTCGCGGCGGCGATCGTGGCTGTGGCGGGCGGCCTGGGCGTCATCATTCCGCCCAGCATTCCGATGATTATGTACGGCTCCGCGACAGGCGCTTCGGTTGGAAGCCTGTTTATGGCGGGCGTCATCCCCGGCTTCCTGATCGCCGGCTGCATGATCGTCTACTGCCTGTACTACTGCCGGAAAAATCCGCCGGATATGGAAAAGCTGATGGGCAACTACGAGGAGCTGCACAGAAGAGGGTTCTTCCATACGCTGCTTGACAGCTTCTGGGCTCTGCTTTCGCCGGTCATCATCCTCGGCGGTATCTACAGCGGTGTGTTCACTCCGACGGAGGCAGCGGTTATCTCGGTTATCTATGCGCTGTTCGTCAGCCTGGTGATCTACCGTACGCTCAAAATCGAAGAGCTGCCCCAGATTTTTGTGGAGTCCTTAAACTCCATCGCGCCGGTCCTGATCATCGTCGGCGTCAGCTCGGTTTTCGGCCGTGCGCTGGCTCTGCTGCAGGTGACGGATCTGATTTCGGAGTTCATTCTGACAACCTTCCCGGGCAAGATTTCGATCCTGCTGTTCATCAACCTGCTGCTCCTGTTCATCGGCTGCATCATGGATACGACCCCGGCGATCCTGATTTTCGCCCCGATCCTCTGGCCGATCTGCAAGGCGCTGGATATGAATATCATCCATTTTGGCATCATCATGGTCTGCAACCTGGCGATCGGCTTTGTAACGCCGCCGGTTGGCATCAACCTTTTTGTTACCTCGAGCCTGACAGGGGTTCCGGTGATGAAGCTCAGCAAACACGCCTTGCCGTTCATCATCGCCTTCCTGATCGCTCTGCTGTTCATCACGTTCATCCCGGCCATCAGCCTGACATTGATCCGCTGATACCGAGGGAAAAGCATCATTATCATTCATCAAAGGAGGAAAAAAATGAAGAAAATGATCACAAGAAGAAACTTCTTAAAGGGTGCCGGAGCTACCGCTATTGGCCTTGCCGCAATGGGCATCGCAGGATGCGGATCCTCCTCTTCCTCTTCGTCCTCGAGCGCAGCGCCTCAGGGTGAGACGAAAGCTGCAGAAGGCGGCGATGATGCGGCTGCAGAGCCGACTCACTTCACGGCTGCTCACGCTTCCACCAACGAATCCACGCTGGGACAGTTCTTCCTGGCAATCCAGGCATACCTGGAGGAGAACACCGATGATCTTCGCATGGATCTGTATCCGGCCGGACAGCTGGGCTCCGATGCCGAGCTGGCAGAGAGTATCGTAGAGGGAAGCATCCAGATGACCTCCGGCGCAGCGGCAAACTATGTCGGCGTCGTTCCGGAGCTTTGCATCTTTGACATTCCGTTCGCATTCGACTCTTATTGGCAGATGAGAAAGGCCATGGAGGATGAGGCCTTCCTGGATGAGCTGAAGAAAGTTCTC
>CAMOGO010000216.1 GCA_946614075.1 uncultured Lachnospiraceae bacterium
TCCGCTGCGGTAATCGCTCCGGCATCCCGAATGCGGGAGCTTTCCACTCTTTCTGCAGACCTCCAGCTCTACGATGTTATCCGGCTTTTCGAAGCCCGGATCCGTCATTCCTTCATGGACCCTGGTCATGATCTTCCGCCAGATATCCTTGTGGAAGGAGGTGCCGCCGTTGTACTGGCCGGTCGCGTTGTCGCTTAAGGACTGATTGTCATCGCATCCGGCCCAGACGCCTGCTGTGTAATAGGGCGTATATCCGACAAACCATACATCATTGTTTCTGGTGGTCGTGCCGGACTTTCCGGCGCATACCATGTTGTCAAGATGTGAGCGGCTCGAGGTGTTGTTGACCGTAAAGCTCCTCGCCCATTTGGAATGGGACTCGGTGGAGCGCCGCATCGCGTCCGTCAGCAGGAACGCCGTCGTATCCTTCATCACGCGTGTTTTCGGATCTTCATCCAGGTCGATCAGGACATTGCCCCGGTGATCATAGATCTTTGTAAACAGCTTATAATTGCCGTACATACCATAGTCGGCAATCGACGCGAAGGCGTTGGTAAGCTCCAGGTTGGTCACGCCCTTCGTGATTCCGCCAAGCGCCGTCGCCGGGTTGTTGTCCTCCTCCGTCAGAGAGGTGATTCCCAGCTTTCTTGCGAAATTCACACCGGCCTGCGGCGTCACGGTCTCGTACATGCAGCGGACCGCAACGATATTCATGGAGAACTCGATACCGTCACGGATCGAGGAATAGCCGAAATACTCTCCGTCTCTCCACCAGTTTTTGAAGCGCTTGTTTCCAAGCTCATACTCCGCGTCAAAATAGGTCGTGGCCAGTGTAGCCCCGTTTTCCTCGATGGCCGGGGCGAAGCTCGTAACGACCTTGAAGGCCGATCCCGGCTGCCGGTACGCGCCGCTCGCGCGGTTTAAGGTCAGGGAATACTTCTTTTCGCCGCGTCCGCCGCTGATCGCCTTTACTTCCTTGGTTTTCTGGTCCATAAGGACAAAGGACACCTGCGGCTGAAGCGTCAGATCCAGCTTTTCGGCGATGATCTCATCGCCTGCCTCCTCATCCATGATATAAGCCTTATACTCATCCAGAAGCTCCGTGACCGCTTCTTCATTCCGGAACAGGCCGTCATAGCCCGCGCGTCCCTTGACATCCTTGGCGTACTTTTCAATATCATATTCGCTGTAATGCCGGAGCCCGTCTGCCTTATGCTGTATGGAGCAGCGCCATTTGAAGCTGTATTTCGCGGTATCGTAATTGTCCGGATCGTTGACCTCCTCATCCACGATCGTCTGCAGCTTCGGATCCTGCGTCGTCATGATCCTTAAGCCCCCGGAATAAAGCAGGTTCTTGGCTTCTGCCTCGGTCAGGCCCAGTCTGTCCCTGAACACCTTTATACACTGATCGATCAGTGCATCCGTAAAATAGCTGTAGACGGAATCATCCGCCTTCACGATCTCGTTGTTGGATTTGATGCGGTCATAAACGGCAGTGCTTTCCGCCTCCGTTTTCTGCTTTTCGGTGATATATCCCTGATCCAGCATGTTTTTGAGCACCTGCAGACGCCGCTCCTGATTATCCTCCGGATGAGTCAGCGGGTTCAGGCGGGAAGGATTCTTGGTAATGGAAGCGAGCACGGTGCACTCCGCCAGATCGAGGTCCTGCACCTTTTTGCCGAAATATCTGGCTGCGGCGACCTTGACCCCCAGGGTATTGTTTCCGAGGTTGATGGTGTTGAGATAGTCCGTCAGGATCTGCTTCTTGATCACTTCTTTTTCTATTCCCGGCTGATTCTCAAGACTCAGGGCAATATACCACTCCTGGAACTTGCGCTCGTACAGCTGGAAGCCCTTTTCATTGCCTCCGGCAAAAACATTGTTCTTGATCAGCTGCTGCGTCAGCGTGGAACCGCCTCCCGCAGACGAATTCCCCGTCAGTACGCCGCGGACCGCACGTGTGATGGATCTCGGGTCAATGCCGTTATGCTGCCAGAAACGCTGGTCCTCGATCGCGACAAACGCATTGATCAGGTCCTCCGGAAGCTCCTCGTAGACCACTTCCTCGCGGTTGGAGCCTTCCTGCACGAGGGTCGCGATGAGGTTGCCCTCCGTGTCATAGGTCGTCGTGGCATAGCCCTGCGGGGAGAAGGTCAGCGTGTCGATCTCGGGCGCATTGTCAATGATGCCGAGCAGCATGCCGATGCCCATGGAGCCAAGGCTTAAGGCGGAAAGAAGGCACACGAAAACGATCAGCAGCTTCATGAAATGAATGCGCTGATTCTCTGCTTTGATGTCGCCGTATATGATCTCTTCCAGGCGGTCATTGACCGCGTCTTTGGTAAATTTCATCGATGGATACTGTCACCGGATACGTCCGGGCCCGGTATATTCCTGCATTGCATTTGAAGGGATCCGGCCGTGAAAACGAGGCGAATCCACAATCAGGACATAGGTTTACATTTATATCTTACTACAACAGCCGGAGGGTTACAAATTATGAATCCATGTCATTTCTTACGACTTTCTAAACAGCCGGGGCGGCCCTTGGCCGCAGGCTTCCGAAGGCGCCTGCCGCCGCCCTATATTTTGCCCCGGATCCGCTTCTCTCATGGACGGGGAAGGCTTTGTGTGGTACAATACCCTGGATAACGCACACACATTTGCTGGCCGTATGCTGCCGGCCAGCTGACTGAACACTCAAAAATGATACTTTCCGTAAACAATCTGAATAAAAGCTATGACGGACGGGATATCCTGCGGGATGTTTCGTTCCATATTGAAGCGCACGACAAGCTCGCTATTACCGGAATCAACGGAGCAGGCAAAACTACACTCCTGAAGCTGATCATCGGAGAGGAGCGTCCCGACGGCGGCACGGTAGTCATTCCGAAGGACGTGCGCATCGGATATCTTTCGCAGATCCCGGATATCACCTCGGACCGGACGATCTATGAGGAGGTCTTAAGTGTCAAGCAGGA
Source organism: uncultured Lachnospiraceae bacterium (assembly GCA_946614075.1). The sequence goes on from CAMOGO010000216.1 coordinate 2,982, forward strand.
GCTCCTCGATATCGAGCAGAAGCTTCGTTCCATGGAGCTTGATATGCATACAGAGGAGGACTACGACCGCTACACTGCCCTGTCCCACCGCTTTGAGTCCGAAGGCGGATATGCGATCCGTTCCAACGTCACCGGCATCTTAAAGGGGCTCGGATTTCAGGAGGACGAATTCGGGAAAAAGGTCCCCGTCCTCTCCGGCGGCCAGAAGACCCGGCTTTCCCTGGGACGTCTGCTGATGGATGCGCCCGATATCCTGATCCTTGATGAGCCTACGAACCACCTGGATATCGCCTCTGTCAGCTGGCTCGAGGGGTATCTTCGCGGCTGGAAGGGCGCAGTGATCATCGTATCGCATGACCGGTACTTCCTGGACCGCATCGTTAACAAGGTCCTGGACATTGAAAACGGCCATGCGCGGCTTTATACAGGAAACTATACCGCATTTGCCGAGAAAAAAGCAGCGCTTCGCAAGGACCAGATGCGCGCCTGGCTCAACAACCAGGCAGAAATAAAGCATCAGCAGGAGGTCATCGAAAAGCTGCGGCGCTTTAACCGGGAAAAATCCATCAGGCGTGCCGAATCCAGGGAAAAGATGCTCGGAAAGATCGAGCGCGTGGAAAAGCCCTTTGATGTGGATGACGCCATGGCCCCGGACTACCTCTCCTGGCTCAGAAAGCAGACGGAGGGGAGCGGTTTTGAGCTGCGACATCCCCACGGGAAGCAGGCGCATGGCGGTG
>CAMOGO010000217.1 GCA_946614075.1 uncultured Lachnospiraceae bacterium
ATCTGGAACGTGGAGAAAATCGGAAGCGACATCGTCCACCCGCAGAAAAAGGGCGAGTGCGGCATGCTGCTGGACGGAGAGTGGTACAGGATTTCCCCGAAATCCCTGCCGGATCCGAAAGACGTGGTCGGAAGCCTGGACGTTTCCATCCTGCAGGATCAGGTCCTGGGTCCGATCCTTGGGATCGGAGATCCCCGCACCGATAAGCGCATCGACTTCATCGGCGGCATCAGAGGCCTTGCGGAGCTGGAAAGACGCTGCCAGACCGATATGAAGATCGCCTTTGCGATGTATCCGACCTCGATGGAGGAGCTTTTCGCTGTCGCGGATCAGGGGCTTTTGATGCCGCCGAAATCCACCTGGTTTGAGCCGAAGCTTCTGTCGGGATTGTTCATACATGAGATCTAATGAAAGACCGGGCGATACACATGATATCGCCCGACGCACAGCTACGCACTTCGTGCTCCCGCTGTGCTGCAAAAATTCGCAACTCGCTCCGCTCCCTTTGGTCGCGTAGCTTTATTGCTCATTTTTGTTAGCGTCTCTCGTGACTGGAAGCGGATCTGTGCAAGCACATCCGCTTCCCGCACGGAGACCGGGCTATATCATGAAAGAAAAATGGATTGTTGAGACCAAGCGCGCCGATTTTGGCGCGCTTGCCGCTAAATTCGGGATCAGCCCGGTGCTGGCCCGGATCATACGAAACCGTGATGTGACGGAGGAAGAGGGTTTCCGTCTCTTCTTGCACGGAACCTTGGAGGACCTGCCGGATGCCAGACTGTTAAAAGATATGGACAAAGCGCTTGCCATACTGCAGAAGAAAATCCGTGAAAAGGCGAGAGTCCGTGTCCTGGGCGATTACGATATCGACGGTGTCTGCTCGACTTATATCCTGGTCTCGGCCTTTCAGCGGCTGGGGCTGGACTGCGATGCGGATATCCCGGACCGGATCACGGACGGCTACGGCATGAACCCGCGGATGATCCGCGATGCCATCGCGGCCGGCGTGGACACCATCGTCACCTGCGACAATGGGATCAGTGCGAGAGAGGCCTGCCGCCTTGCAAAGGAAGCCGGCCTTACCATCATCGTGACCGATCATCATGAGGTGCTCAAGGACGAAGACGGGCAGGAAATCCTTCCGGAAGCTGACGCCGTCATCGATCCGAAGCAGAAGGCCTGTCAGTATCCTTTTAAGGAAATCTGCGGGGCAGAGGTGGCATGGAAGCTGGTCGGAGAGCTTTACCGTCTGGAAGGGATCGGGAAGCAGGAGTGGCTGTCCTTCATCGAATTTGCTGCCCTGGCAACGGTCGGCGATGTCATGCCCTTAAAGGAAGAAAACCGGATCATCGTCCGGGAGGGCCTGAAGGCCATGGCAAATACGAAAAACATAGGCCTTTCCTGCTTGATCGAGGCTACCGGGCTGAAGCCGGATCATTTGAATACTTATCATCTCGGCTTTGTCATCGGCCCCTGCCTGAACGCAGGAGGCCGCCTGCAGAATGCGAAGATCGCGCTGGCCCTCTTTTTTACCGACAGCCGGCCGGAGGCGATGGACCTGGCCCAGTACTTAAGGGATCTGAACGAACAGCGGAAGGTCATGACCGAGGACGGACTCAAGGCCGCCATAGACACCATCGAGAAGGAAGGGCTTGATCAGGATGATGTCTTAGTCGTCTGGCTTCCCGAGTGCCACGAAAGCCTCGCCGGCATCATCGCCGGACGGCTCCGCGAGCGTTACAACCACCCGGCTTTTGTTCTCACAGGAACCGAGGAGATGGTGAAGGGATCCGGTCGCTCCATCCCTGCTTACTCCATGTTTGATGAGCTCTGCCGCGTCTCCGGCTGTCTGGAGAAGTTCGGCGGACATCCGATGGCAGCCGGTCTCTCTCTGAAGAAAGATAACATCGAGGCCTTCCGCAGCCAGCTGAACACCTTCAGCACGTTGAAGCCCGATGATTTCTGCCCGGAGGTGAGAATCGACGTCCCGATGCCGATCGACTATATCACAGAGGACCTGATCGGGCAGTTTGCCATGCTTGAGCCTTGCGGCACCGGCAATCCGAGGCCTGTCTTCGCCGAGTCCCATTTCCGCATCCTGCGCGCAGCCATCATCGGCCGGAACCGGAATGTCCTGAAGATGACCGTAGTCAACCCAACAGGCTGCCGGATGGAAGCCGTCTACTTCGGGGACATTCCGGCCTTTCAGGCTTTTGTCGAGAAAGAGTATGGCCGGATGGAGGTCGAGAACATGTTCCGCGGACGGGAAAACAGTGTTGACCTGGCCTTTACGTATTATCCGGAGATCAATGAGTACAACGGCCGGAGGAGTCTGCAGATCATCATCAGTCACTACTGCAGGATCAAAAATACCTAGACCAGTTAATAAGAGCAGCTATTTTGGGGACCGGCGAAAGCCGGTCTTTTCCTGTTGTAATATCCTTTTCGCTTTGCGAGAATTATGATAAAATACATAATGAAACGGAGGGAGGGGTGAGTATGGCAAGTACGATCGCGGAGAAACTGGATTATCTGATGAAACTGACGGACACATCGAATGCGTCATTGGCCAGGGTGCTGAGCTTTGACGCGTCTTATATCAGTCGTATCCGGGCTGGAAAAAGAGGGATTCCCAGACATCAGCCCTTCATCCGTCCGACGGCGGAGTACTTTGCGAAGAGGATTCAGAGGCCGGAGCAGATCCGGAGCCTGCAAAATAAGGCGGCAGTGCTTGGACAGTGGCCCGCGGACACGGAGGAGGCTGTCCAGTACCTGATCCGGTGGATGGAGGAAGAGCAGGCGCATGGGCAGGAAGGAGCAGACAAGGCGGATAAAGCACTCGGAGCCGGCGCCTGTTATGGACAGATTCCGACCGGAAATGCTCCTCAGGACAAGTTTTCCGAATCAGAACTTTTCTACGGCAGAGAGGGGGAGAGGGAAGCGGTAAAAATCCTTCTGAAGGAGGCTTGCCGGGATAGCGTAGGCGGGGAACTGCTGCTGTATTCCGATGAGCACATGGCCTGGATGACAGAGGATACTGCTTTCGCTCTGGATCTGAGCAGGCTGCTGACCCAGTTCCTGCAGAGCGGTGGTAAGATCTGCATCATCCATAACATCAACCGTGAATTATCGGAGATGCTGGAGGCCGTCCGCAAATGGATGCCGCTGTACCGTTTTGGACGGATGGAGCCGTACTTTTGCCCCAGGATCAACGATGGATTTCACCACCGGACGATGTTTATCGTAAAGGATCAGATCGCTCTGTCTTCCGGCTCCGTCGGAGCCAGGCAGGAGAACCGGATCCATCTGCTCACCAGACAGCCGCAGGCTCTGTCGGCTCTGACAGAGGAGTTTGAAGAGCTTTTGTCGACCTGCAGGCCCCTGATGGATGTATACCGGCAGAAGGATAAATATCGTATGCAGCGACAGTTCCGCCGCTTTTTAAAGGGCGAGGGGAGCCTTACCGTACTGCATCGTTTCCCGCTGCTGATGCATCTGGCCGGCACGGAGCATGCCCATACCAAGTCCCAGGCGGAGCGGGATCTGTTCGCCCGTCAGCTGGAGCGAGGACAGTCTATCACCGAGATCCTGTGCCCGATCACCTCGGAAAAGGACCTGGAGTATCTCATTCCTGTCTGGAAGGGTTTTGGCAAAGGAGAGAGCATTGTCCTGCAG
>CAMOGO010000218.1 GCA_946614075.1 uncultured Lachnospiraceae bacterium
GAGCGTCTGCTCGGATTCCTGGGAGAGATGGAACTCACCGAACAGCAGAAACTGATCGGTAAACAGATCCTGAAGGAGATCAATTCCAGAGTACGCTTTCTGAGCGATGTCGGCCTCGAGTACCTGTCCCTCGGACGGGCCACGGGGACGCTTTCGGGCGGCGAAGCCCAGCGTATCCGTCTGGCTACGCAGATCGGCTCCGGCCTGGTGGGCGTGGCCTACATTCTCGATGAGCCCAGCATCGGGCTTCATCAGAGGGACAATCAGAAACTGCTGAATTCGCTGATGAAGCTCCGCGACCTCGGAAACACGCTGATCGTCGTCGAGCACGACGAGGAGACCATGCGTGCGGCGGACGTCGTTATCGATATCGGTCCGGGAGCGGGAGAGCACGGCGGAGAACTGGTGGCCATGGGATCCGTACAGGATCTGATCGCCTGCCCTGCCTCCGTCACCGGCGAATATCTGGGGGGACGTAAGAAGATCCCCATCCCCGAAGTGAGGCGAAAACCGGAGGGGTGGCTTACCATACGCGGCGCCGCCGAGAACAACCTGAAGCACATCGACGTGCAGATCCCTCTCGGGGTGATGACCTGTGTGACGGGCGTCTCGGGATCGGGCAAAAGCTCCCTGATCAACCGCATTCTCTACGAAGTACTGGCCAAAAAGCTCAATCATGCGCGGACTACCCCCGGTAAGCATGACAGTATCGAGGGCATAGAACAGCTGGACAAGGTCATCAGTATCGACCAGTCCCCCATCGGCCGTACACCGCGCTCAAATCCCGCCACGTACACCGGTGTTTTCGACCAGATCCGCGATCTGTTTGCCGCGACGCCGGATGCCAAGGCTAAGGGATATAAGAAGGGGCGCTTCAGCTTCAACGTAAAAGGCGGACGCTGCGAAGCGTGCTCGGGCGACGGTATCATCAAGATCGAGATGCATTTCCTGCCGGACGTCTACGTGCCGTGCGAAGTCTGCAAAGGCCGCAGGTACAACCGCGAGACGCTGGATGTAAAATACAAGGATAAAAGCATCTACGATGTACTGAATATGACGGTGGAAGAGGCTCTTCCATTCTTTGAGAACATGCCGAGTATAAGGCGGAAGATCGAAACGCTGAACGATGTGGGCCTTTCCTACATCCGTCTCGGTCAGCCTTCCACCACGCTTTCGGGAGGCGAAGCGCAGAGGATCAAGCTGGCCACCGAGCTCAGCCGCAGAAGCACCGGCCGCACCATCTACATCCTGGATGAACCGACCACGGGGCTCCATTTTGCGGATGTGCACAAGCTGACCGATATTCTGAGGAGACTCTCCGAAGGCGGAAATACCGTGGTCGTGATCGAACATAACCTTGACGTAATCCGTACAGCGGATTACATTATAGATATGGGCCCCGAGGGAGGAGAGGGCGGCGGCACGGTGATCGCGTCCGGAACTCCCGAGGAGATCGCGGCAAATCCCGCTTCCTACACGGGCCATTATATATAGAAAAGGAAAAATACAAATGCCTGCCACTGATATCGGAATCGATCTTGGATCCAGGAACAGCCTGGTCTATTCAACAACACAGGGCATCATGCTTTCGGAACCCACTGTGGCCGTGTACGACCGCAACGCTGGCAAGATACGCGCCATCGGCGAGGAAGCAAGACAGATGACGGGAAGACCGAGCACCAACCTTGAGGTCGTGAGGCCGATCCGTCACGGTGTGGTCTCGGACTATATCGTGCTGGAAAAGATGCTCAAATATTTTATCTCCAAGGCGCTGGGACGCCGTGCTTTTCGAAAGCCGAGGATAGCCGTGTGCGTCCCCGCCGGCATTACGGAGATCGAGTGCCGCGCCATCGAAGAGGCCACCTATCAGTCCGGCGCCCGCAAGGTGTATCTCGCCAAGGCGCCCATAGCCGCGGCGATCGGGGCCGGCATCGATATCTTAAAACCCTTCGGCAACATGATCGTGGACATCGGCGCCGGCACGACCGACGCTGCGGTCGTCACGATCGGCGGCATGGCCGTGCAGAATTCTGTGCGGGTTGCCGGCGACAGCTTCAGCCAGGCGATCATGAGATACATGCGCGAAAAACACAGCCTTTTTATCGGCGAAGAGACCGCCGAGACGGTCAAGCTCAGGATCGGCACCGCTTTTGCCGACAGGGAGATCCGTGTGATGGACGTTAAAGGACGAAATGTCGTGACCGGTCTTCCGAAGATCGTAAGGCTTTCATCCGAAGAAGTGAGGATGGCCATGCGTGAGCCGGCGGGCCAGATCGTCGATACCATACACGGCGTGCTCGAAAAAACACCGCCCGAGCTGGCGGCAGACATCGTGCACAGAGGCATTCTCCTGACAGGAGGAGGCGCACAGCTCAGCGGACTTGACAGACTGATCGAGGACAGGCTCGGCGTTCATACCATGACCGTCCATGAACCGGTGACGGCCGCTGTGGTAGGAACGGGAAAATATGCGGAGGTCATGGCAAAATTTGACTCCGGCCGGCAGTAAAGCCACATGCAGGGAAACAGCGTGTGGCTTTCCTTATTCATACGGAGGAGAGACACTTGAGTGAATTTCTGACAGGATACATAGATCATATCATTTACCGGAACGAGGAGAACGGGTATACGGTGCTGGTCCTTAAAAGAGAAGGGGACGAAGAGACGACCTGCGTCGGATCGTTCCCCGACATCGCACCCGGAACGGCGATCAAGGCAGAGGGAGAATTTACCAGACATGCCTCCTACGGCCTGCAGTTTCAGATCACGGCCTACGAGGAACAGGCCCCCGAGGACAGCCTTGCGATGGAGAGGTATCTCGGGAGCGGCGCCATCAAAGGGATCGGGGCCAAAATGGCAGCCCGCATAGTGCGGCATTTTGGCGAGGATACACTGCGCATCCTCGAAGAAGAGCCCGAGAGGCTCGCCGAGATCAAAGGGATCACACCGCGTAAAGCACTCGACATTTCCTCGCAGCTTGCGGAGAAGGCCGGGATGCGTAAAGCGATGATGTTTCTGCAGAAATACGGGATCTCGCTGAATCTCGGAGCGAAGATCTATCAAAAGTACGGACAGGAACTGTACAAAGTGCTGCAGGAGAATCCGTACCGACTTGCGGAAGACATCGATGGTGTCGGATTCCGCATCGCGGATGACATTGCGGGCCGCATAGGAATACAGGCAGATTCAGAATACAGGATCCGCAGCGGCATTTTGTATATTTTACAGCAGACGGCCCAGGAGGGGCATGTGTGCCTGCCAAAGGAAGAGCTGATCGCAAAGGCGGCGGATCTCCTTTCGGTGGACCCCGTCTATATGGAAAAGCACCTGACCGATCTGGCGCTGGACCGCAAGATCGTGGTGCGGGAGGAAGAAGACGGGGTGATGATCTACCCGGCTGTCTATTATTACACAGAACTGAACACCGCGAGAATGCTCTCAGAGCTCAAGGAGCAGTGTCCCAAAGGCCGCGGGGTATCCGAAGAAAGACTGGAGGATATCGAAAAGAACACAGGGACGGTCCTCGACGAGATGCAGCGAAAAGCGGTCTCTGAGGCGGCCGAAAACGGTGTGTTTGTCCTCACCGGCGGCCCGGGCACGGGCAAGACGACCACGATCAACGCGATCATCCGCTACTTTGACGACGGCGATACGCTGATCAGTCTGGCCGCACC
>CAMOGO010000219.1 GCA_946614075.1 uncultured Lachnospiraceae bacterium
CGCCCCTTTTCTCTTTGATTTCAATACGGAGTACAAATACCGTGAGATCATGGGTGAGTGCACGATTGCGGAAAACCGGGACGAGGCCAGCTTCATCTGGGAGAATTACTACGATGAGGAGGAGCATGTCAACGAGTACGACCTGACCTTCTTTGTCCGCGAGAAGGACGGAAGGTTTTCGCGTTTCCAGGAGACGCACTATCAGTACGGATATACCATGGAGCAGGTGAAGGAGGCGCTTTCGGCCGCCGGGATGGAGTTCGTCGCGGCCTGGGACGGGTATTCGGACGAGCCGGCTAAGGAGTGCTCAGAGCGTATCGTCGTCCTTGCCAAAGAGCGGGGAAAAGCGCTTTCCCGGGAGTAGGGGCAGTTCCTTGCAGGTGAGCAGGGCAGCGCTCTGTTTAACAAGCGCAGTGAAACAGTGTATGAATGATTTTTATCATAGAGCAGGAGAGTAAAATGGGAGATTATATTATTCGGGCAACAGCAGAAAATGCCTATATTCGTGCCTTTGCCGCTACGACAAGAGATCTGGTGGAGGAAGCCAGACAGCGCCACAATACCAGCCCGGTCTGCACGGCTGCGCTGGGCAGACTCCTGACAGCCGGAGCCATGATGGGCATCATGATGAAGGGAGAAGATGATATCCTGACGATCCGCGTGGACAGCGACGGTCCGATCCAGGGCATCGTGGTCACGGCAGATTCCAAGGCAAATGTCAAGGGCTACTGTTTTAATCCGAATGTCCTGATCCATGCCAACGACAAAGGAAAGCTCGACGTCGGCGGCGCGGTCGGCTTCGGACATATCAGCGTCATCCGCGATATCGGACTCAAGGAGCCCTATGTAGGACAGACCGACCTGGTGACGGGCGAGATCGCCGAGGACCTGACGTATTACTTTGCCTCCTCGGAGCAGGTACCGTCTTCGGTAGCTCTGGGCGTACTGATGAACCGGGAAAATACGGTTCGCCGTGCCGGCGGCTTTATCATCCAGATCATGCCTGGTGCCGATGACGATGTGATCACCCGCCTGGAGGACCGGCTGAAGGAGCTCCCGCCCGTCACGACGATGCTCGACGAGGGGCTGACGCCGGAGCTGATCCTGGAGAGAGTCCTGGGAGATTTTGACCTGGAGATCCTGGAGAAAATCCCGACCCGCTTCCACTGCAACTGTGACAAGAAAAGAGTTGAAAAGGCCCTGGTCAGCATCGGAGAGAAGGACCTGCGCGAGCTGATCGCGGAAGGAAAGCCCGTCGAGCTGAACTGTCATTTCTGCAATACAAACTATACCTTTGAGGTAGAGGAGCTGAAGCAGATCTTAAAGAGAAGCGGAAAACGCAAATAAATTTTCCGTCCGAGAAAGCGGACGGATTGCTACGCTGCTTCGCAGCTCTCGTAATCCTGCAACAAAAAGAGCTCCGATCCGGAATTCCGGAACGGAGTTCTTTCTGCAAAAGACCACTTCAATCACAATAGAACAGATGTCACAATCTCAAAATATAGCAGTTACTGTATAATGAAAAAGGTACATTGTAGAAACTGGATTATAACTTGACGACGTTAGTAGCCTGCGGTCCCTTGTCGCCCTGTACGATGTCAAACTCAACAGCCTGGCCCTCATCGATCGACTTAAAGCCATCCATCTTAATGCCAGTGTAGTGTACAAAGACGTCCTTGCCGGTCTCATCGGAGATGAAACCATAGCCCTTCTGGTTGTTGAACCACTTTACTGTACCTTTCATTGCGATACCTCCAAAGTATTCAGAATAGGTGATGCTAACACCTTTCCTAGGGTAGCACAAAAGTGTACTATTGTCAAATTAATATACAAATTTTAGGTGCACAAAAAAGGCAGAATGAGCACCTGAATTGCTGAATAAGGTGTGATTAGAGCTATACTTTCCACAGCATGTGCAGAAAAGTCTCGTTTTTGATCAAAAGTGTACTGGTTTGTTTACATGAAAGAACAGGGTGTCTATGAAAATCCATACACTGTATGCAATTCTATTTTGCAAAACAAACGTGGCAAAAGCCCGGAACTCCTTTTTGACAAAAGAGGGATGGGAATGTTAAGATAAAAAGCAGATGTATAAGCAGCTGTCCGATTTGCCATTGACGTCAAGGCGGGAGAGGAAAAAAGTGCAGAAAAGATCAAATGCGACCTGGAAAAACAGAATATCCGTGCTCTTTTGTTTTTTCTGCCTGTCGGGATCTGTTCTCTCGATGAATGTGCGGGCCGAAAGTGTCATGCCTCCGGCGCCGCAGACAGAGTCGGTCGATGAGTTCGTGATCGAGGTGGTGTCCTATGCGGACCGCCATGGATATGAGATGGCGGATTACCCCGCGGAGATATTGGCTTTGTACCGGAGAAATCCTGACACGAAGGACTTTGTACTCGCGTATCCGGGGCATATGAACGCAGAACGCCTGCCAATTCACCGAGAGGATACCGCAGCCCAGCCGGAAGAGACGGCCCAGCCGGAAGAGACTGTCCAGTCGGAAGAGACGGTCCAGTCGGAGGAGACTGCCCAATCGGAGGAAACAGCCGTCCAGCCGGGGGAGATGTCGGTACAGACAAGTGAGGCGGCAGCACCGAAGGAGAAGGTTTTTGAGGAACTTCCTTATTATACGCAGTGGGATGAGCGCTGGGGCTACATGCTATACGGGACCGATGTCATGGGCCTTTCCGGCTGCGGGCCTACCTGCCTTTCGATGGTGGCATCCTACCTGCTTCAGGACGAGAGCCTGACGCCGGATGTGGTGGCGCAGTTTGCGATGGAACATGGATATGTCGCTTCCTACGGAGGAACCTACTGGGAGCTGATGTCCTGGGGCGCCAGAGAGCTGGGGCTCACCGTGACGGAAATCAGCGGATATGAGTATGAGATAACGTATTACCTGGAGCGGGGATGTCCGCTGATCATGATCGTCGGGCCGGGGGACTTTACGGAAAGCGGCCATTTCATCGTGATCTGCGGTATGAAGGACGGACATTACCAGATATACGACCCAAACAGTCCCACCCGCACCGGGATGACATGGAACTATGATGACCTCGCCGGCCAGATGCTTGGCGTCTGGGCATATGAAATACAAGAGTAAAATAAACGCGGAAGCACCGAACCAGTGATGGCATTCGGTGCTTCTTTCTTTGCTCTTATTCTTTTGATTTATCCGGCGGATCAGCCGCGGTTTAAGAACTTGGAGATCCGTGCGCGGATGCCCTTCTGCTCCGGGATAGGCGGGACTGCCTTGCCGCGGATGCTCTTGACCTGGGTGATGTAGATGCCGCTTACGACGACCTTGCACTCGCTCTTGATCGGGAGCTGCTCGTAAGGGCCTGCGTCAGCAAGGAGGTTCATGATACGGGGACCAACCTTTGCCTTTATGACGTTGACCTTCATCCTCTTGGCGTACCAGGGAACGGAGTCAATGGCCTGCTGTGGCAGATCGGCTTCCTTCAGCTTCATCTGCTTTTTGTCGATGACCAGGATGGAAACGGTCTGCTTCATCTGCTCCATCAAAGCCTGCTGCTCAGCCTGCTGAGCCTGGAGCTTATTGCCGTAGAAATAAAGGGCGACAAGCGCAATGACAACGACGATCAAGATGATGATCAAGACGGTCCAGAATGTGTTCATGGTACGGGAACCTCCTGCGTGA
>CAMOGO010000220.1 GCA_946614075.1 uncultured Lachnospiraceae bacterium
AGCCTGTGGCGGTCAGGGTCATTCCAATCAGCAAAAGCGCGGCGAGCATGACGCAGATCGATTTCACTGTGATCTCCTCCTTTAATTAGCCGGGGCAGCCTCCAGCAGCTCCACTGAGAACCGCTCAAAGACCTCCTGGGGATCGTACCCCGGATTCACCATGACCCGGAAGTACACGCCGTTTCCGACAGCGCAGAAGAAATGGGTCATATCGCTGTCGTTCGTGTATGTGAAGCCGTAATCGGTCAGAGCAAAGTTGTCATAGGTCTTGCCCTCATCCAGGAAGGTGTCGTAGTCCTCCTGGGTCTCGTATACGCCGTAGGCGGCAGCGTCGCGGTCGTCTTTGTCGGGATCTTCGTTTTCATTCGGCCGGTCGTAAAGGTATGTACCCATCTCACCGAACTCTGCGTCCCAGCCCTCTCGAACGTCCACCGTCACCAGGACCTGATTGCCGTCAAAGTCGAACACGTGAGAGACCGTCTCGTCGGGACTGGCGCAGAACCGCTGGAACATGGTGGCGATCTGAGCGCGGGTGGCGTTGTTCTGGGGGCCGAGGGCAGTCTGGGAAACACCGGATACGATCCCTGCGCCGCAGGCCCACTGGAAGGCGGACATGGCCCAGCTGCTGATATTGGATGCGTCATCATAAGAGAGGATATTGGTGTCTTCTCCCACACTGACGTCCTGTCCCTTGCTCTGGGCGTAGCGGTAGAGGATGGTCACAAGCTGTTCTCTTGTCACGGATGCGTCGGGGGCAAAGGTGGTGGCGGAGGTTCCCGTCACGATGCCGTTCTCCGCCGCCCAGCCCACAGGCTGCTGATACCAGCTTCCGTCCGCTACGTCGGTGAAGGCCGGAGCCTTGGCCTCGGGTTCGCCCTCCATCCGCCAGAGCATAGTCACCACCATGGCGCGGGTGGCGGTGCCGTTGGGGGCAAACTGGTCCTGGCCCATGCCGTTCATCAGCCCCGCGTCCAGGGCCCAGTGGACGCCGTCGTGATACCAGGCGCCGGGCTGGGCGTCTGTAAACTGGCTGATGGGGCAGGTGTCATCCTTGGGGCAGGCCGTATCGGGGTCAGTCGTCGGGTCCGCGGGAGCGGCCTCTGCCAGAACGGGACCAAGGGAGTCGATCACGCCGACCTCCACTTCATCCATGAAGGCCTTGAACGCCAGATACTTTCCCACATCGTCCGCCTGGATCGTATAGTTCATCTCCCCGGCGCCGTTGATGGGGATGTAGTCGTGATGCTCGGCGCCCTCCTCGCTGACGGTAATAGAGTCATAGTACCACTGATAGGCCAGGCCCTTGGCGTCCTCCGGGTCGATCTGCCCCTGGATCACGGCCCCCACGACGTAATCGTCCTCGGCGAAGGCGCCGATGCCGCTAAGGTCCGTGGTCAGCTCCGTGGAGGCGGGCTCGCCTGCGCCGTCCTTGACGCGGGTGAAGATGGTATACGCCGTGGCGGGGGTCAGATCCTCGAAGGTTACAAACCCATCCTCAGGCTCCAGGGCGTTGGTCCAGTCCGGCTCAGTGTATCTGGGCGCGATGACATACTCCTGTCCGTCCACCCCGATCACAGTGGCGTCCGTGGGGGACCACATGGACAACTCCGGCGGCTGCGCGTCTCCCTCCGCCGCCCAGGCCCTGACCGACATCCCGGTCAGCAGGCTGAGCAGCATGGCCAGCGTCAGAAAGCCGGCCAGCATCCTTTTCTTTGTGAACATTATGATTTCCTCCTGTGTACTTTTTTGTTTATTGATTACTTCGTGCGGCAACGCGATTGCCGCATGAAGTAACAATCCCTTTGTGCCCTCTGCCGCAGTTCCCTCTGCTCTGTAGACCATCGAAGATCAGTTATTATTGCCGCGGGAAACCGTCCAAAGAGCCGTATTCCTCGACCCACACGAATTTCTCCCAATCCGGCTGGCTCAAAAATGCTCTTGCGACCGCATAATGATGCTCCCGTCCGGCCTCGCTGCCCATTGCCTTGCTGTAAAGCTCATCTCCGACACAGGCTTTGAAAAACTGCAGGGATTCTTTCTTGTGCCGAAAACCCGGCCTGTATACCCCAAGGGCCTGCACGCAGCCGCTGACGGATTCCGGCTGCTCCGGGTCCAATGCATAGAGCTTGTCGCGATGTTTCATTTCTGTTCTCCTGTTCCCCCAATGGCGTCGAGTTATGCAACCAAATCATTTATCATGTTCCAAATCTAGTATAGCAAACCTTGTCCTAAGGATGTCCAAAGAAAATCCGCCCTTTCTCAAATAATATTGAAAAAGAGCGGATTTTTGTTTGCTTTTATGTAGGTCTTATGGTTGATTCGTTGTTCTCCATGACAGGATCGCCTCCGTCATGTTTGCCCAGGAATAGGAGCTCATGTACTCTCCTCGATAGGAATTGATCACATCGCTGTCTCCGGAAAAAAAGAGATACGCGTCACAGGTAAACGTATCGGGCTTGACCCGCAAGACCCCCTTCTTCATCTCCATGATCTCCGCCGCGCCGTATTCCCTCAGCGTCTCGCGGAGAGAACGAATGTATACATCCAACTGCTTCTGCATTCTCCGGTCATACACGCCGTCCTCCCACACCGCAGCAAAAAGCTCCGACCGCTTGACGCCGGAGCCCTGCTTGTCCACAAGGTAAGCAAGGATCTCTTTCGCCTTTGCCAGTCTGAAGCTGATCGGCTCGTCGTCCACATACACGTCAAAAAAGCCAAAGGTCTTAATCAGGATATGGGCTTGGGAGGATGCGTGTGCCTCTCTCCAGACATATCGCACCTCGGCCGCCAGCTTTTCCAGGGATACCGGCTTGAGCAGATACCCCGCAGGATGGACGGAATAAGCGTCAAAGGCATATTCCTTGTATGCGGTCAGAAACAGGATCGTTGTCCGGGGACTGGCCTGTTTGATTCGGGCGGCCAGGGTGATGCCGTCGATCTCCGGCATATTGATATCCAGAATTGCGAGATCGGCTGAATGATGGACAAGCCAGTCCAGGGCACTGTGGGCGTCGGTAAACCCCTTTGCCTCATCAATTTCAGGCAGAACAGCGCATTGCGCCAAAGTATATTCCACAGCCAGCGGTTCGTCATCGATACAGATCGCCCTCATTTCCCTCCCTCCTTTCCGTCTCTGCTGATGTCGTCGGGAATCAGCAGCGTGACGCAGGTGCCTTTCCCTCTCTCGCTTTGCAGGATCATCGTGCCGCCGCACATCTTCTTCAGGCGGTCCCTCACATTTTGGAGACCAAGATGGGAGCCCTCTGTCGATCTCTGCTTTTGGGGGTCAAAACCGACGCCGTTGTCCTGCACGGTGATCCGGTGAGCATCTGACTCCCGGACAGTGGATACGGTTACCAGCCCGTCATTTCTGCCGCGTACACCGTGACGGATCGCGTTTTCCACCAGGGGCTGGATCGTCAGCGCCGGGATATCAAACCGTTCGGCCTCGATCTGGTATTCCACCCGCACATTGGGAAAGCGCAGCATCTCTATCTCCGCATACAGCCGGGTATGCTCCAGCTCTCTGGTAATCGGAATCAGGTCGGCCTGACTCAGGGACTCCAGATTCTGCCGCAGGTAGGCGCTGAAGCCCTCCAGCGTTCTATCTGCCAGGGGCGGGTCCTTGGCGTACAGG
>CAMOGO010000221.1 GCA_946614075.1 uncultured Lachnospiraceae bacterium
CCCGCCCGGTTCCGAGCAAGGTTATCATGCCTCTGCTTCTGGCAGAAGTCCGCAAGGGCAATCCGGACGCAGACATCACGATCCTGATTTCCACCGGTCTGCATCGCTCCACGACCGTTGAGGAGCTGCGTGACAAATTCGGCGATGAGATCGTTGACAATGAGAAAATCGTCATTCATGACTGCGATGACAAGGACAATCTGGTTGACCTTGGCAAGCTTCCTTCCGGCGGCGAGCTGATCATCAACAAGATCGCCTACGAGGCAGACCTTCTGGTCGGCGAGGGCTTCATCGAGCCTCACTTCTTCGCAGGATTTTCCGGCGGCCGCAAGAGCATCCTTCCGGGTATCGCAAGCCGCGTCACTGTCTGCTACAACCACAATGCCGAGTTCATCGACAGCCCGTTCGCCCGTACCGGCGTCATCGAGGGCAACCCGATCCACGAGGATATGCTGTATGCCGCAAGAGCAGCACACCTGGCATTCATCTGCAACGTCGTTGTCAGCGCCGCTCATGAGGTTCTGTATGCCGTAGCCGGCGACTGCGACCGCGCTCATATCGCAGGCCGCAACTTCCTGCTTCAGTACTGCAAGGTCGACAAGATCCCCGCTGATATCGTTATCTCCACGAACGGCGGCTATCCGCTCGATCAGAACATCTATCAGGCGGTCAAGGGGATGACCGCAGCTGAGGCTACTGTCAATGAGGGTGGCGTCATCATCATGGTCGCTAAGTCCAATGACGGACATTCCGCACCGGTCTTCTATGAGACCTTCAAGAATGAGCCGAGCAACGAGAAGCTGATGGCACAGTTCCGCGCGACTCCGAAGGAGGAGACGATCCCGGATCAGTGGCAGTCCCAGATTTTCGTACGTCTGCTTGAGAGAGCGACGGTTGTCTATGTATCCGAGGCTCCGGATGAGATGGTAGAGAACCTTCACGTGGTTCCGGCCCACTCTGTCGAGGAAGCTATTGCCAAGGCTGATGAGATCCTGGCAAAGAAGGGCATTGAGAACGCAAAGATCACAGTTATCCCGGATGGTGTTTCCGTCATTGTTCTGTAATCTTTAACACCTGCGCAGAAAGGCAAAATCCGATGAAAAAAATAGTTTGTATTCCGGATTCCTTCAAGGGAACTCTGAGCTCACAGAAAATCTGCGACATCCTTAGTGAAAAAGCAAAGAAGCATTTTCCCGGTATCGAGATCGTAACGATCCCGGTTGCCGATGGCGGCGAGGGCAGTGTCGACTGCTTCCTGTCTGCACTTGGCGGCGAGAAGGTCACCATGAACGTCAAGAATCCGTACTTTGAGGACATGGAGTCCTTCTACGGACTGATCGACAATGGCCAGACGGCTGTCATCGAGATGGCATCCTGCGCCGGTCTTCCTCTTGTCGAGGATCGCAAGAATCCTTGCAAGACCACGACCTACGGCGTTGGCCAGCTGATCCTTTCCGCAGCAGCACGCGGCGTAAAGAAGATCATCGTCGGCCTGGGCGGCAGCTCCACCAATGATGGCGGCTGTGGCGCAGCGGCAGCGGTAGGCATCCGCTTCTTCAACGCGGCAGGAGAGGAGTTCATCCCGACCGGCGGCACCACCGGCGAGA
Source organism: uncultured Lachnospiraceae bacterium (assembly GCA_946614075.1). Next base: position 1,608 of record CAMOGO010000221.1, read on the forward strand.
TCGCACACATCGATTTCTCCGGCAGAAGCAAAGCGCTCGACGGGATCGAGATCGTCACCATGTGCGATATCGATAATCCGATGTACGGTCCGACCGGCGCGTCCTACATCTTTGGACCGCAGAAGGGCGCAGACCAGAAGATGGTTGAGTTCCTCGATCAGGGTATCAAGAATCTCTGTGAAGTTATTATGAAGGACAAAGGACAGGATCTGTCCGAGGTCCCCGGCGGCGGCGCTGCCGGAGCTATGGGAGCAGGAATGATCGCATTCTTTGACTCCCGTCTGCAGATGGGAATCCAGACCGTTCTGGATACGGTCGGTTTCGACCAGGTTATCTCTGACGCAGACATGATTTTCACAGGCGAAGGGAAGCTGGATTCCCAGAGCCTCCGTGGCAAGGTCGTAATCGGTGTTGCGAAACGTGCACAGAAGCAGTCAGTCCCTGTTACTGTCATCGTTGGCGGAGCTGCCGATGCCGATATCGATGAAGCTTACAATATGGGTGTCACATCTGTGTTCTCGATCAACCGGCTGCCTCAGGACTTTTCCGTAAGCCGTTACAACAGCGAGGCGAATCTGGGATACACCATGGACAATATTTTCCGGCTCATCAAGAGTGCCTGCCGTTAGCGGCGGGACAGTTGCGTAGCGTAAAACGCGCAATGACGTCCGCTGTCCGCGAAACAGCAGTGGATGTGAAAACATTTTTTAGGAGGGTTTATAATGAATTTACCGATTCTGAAATCCGTTAAGAAGGTCCCCGGCGGTCTTATGATTATCCCGCTGCTTCTGGGCTGCCTTGTCAACACATTTGTTCCTCAGGTATGGGATATCTTCTCCGGCACCTTCACCACACATCTGTGGAAGACTGGCGCTATGCCTATCCTGGCTGTATTCCTTTTCTGCAACGGTGCTACCATTTCCTTTAAGCAGGCCGGCGTTTCCATGTACAAGGGCGTTGTCCTGACCGCTGTCAAGGTTCTCCTTGGTATGGGACTTGGTATCCTGATCTCCGTCATCACTGGCGGAAAAGGCATCCTTGGCCTGACCCCGCTCGCTATCATCGCTGCTGTTGCAAACTCCAACGGTGGTCTGTATGCGGCTCTGGCCGGCGAGTATGGCGACAGCACTGACGTAGGCGCTGTATCCATCCTTTCCATCAACGATGGTCCTTTCTTCACCCTGCTTGCTCTTGGTGCTGCCGGATACTCTGTACCGTGGCAGACCCTGGTAGGCTGCGTTGTCCCGATTATCGCAGGCGTTATCCTTGGCAACCTGGATGACGATATCCGTCAGTTCTGCGAGCCCGGCGCAACCATGATGATTCCTTTCTTCGCATTCCCTCTGGGTGCTGGACTTACCCTGAAGTCCCTGCTCGTCGCAGGCGTTCCTGGTATTATCCTTGGTGTTGTTTCCACCGCACTCACCGGTTTTGCCGGATACTATGTATACAAGGCTCTCAAGATGGAACACCCGGAGGTTGGTGGTGCTATCGGTACGACCGCCGGCAACGCAGCTTCCACTCCGGCAGCTGTACTCGCAGCAGGCGTTATCGCTTCCGAAGAGATGTCCAACATCGCTACCGCTCAGGTTTCCTGCGCTATCATCGTAACCGCTATCCTTTGCCCGATCCTGGTTACCTGGCTGCACAATAAGGAAGAGGCTGCACGCGCTGCCAAGGCCTGATGAGGTACACTTGATCCGCATGCATGTGCGGATCCTGAAAGTGACATAACTTAAAAAACCCATGCCGGACGGGGGACTGAACCGCCCGGCATGGGCTTTCTTATGAAAGCAAAAACTATGAATCATTCAAAGGAAAAACAAAGCACACCCGCTAATACACGTACTTTCGGCGCTCTGATGATGCTTGGCGCCTCTTTTTGCTTTTCCCTCGGCGGCCTTCTGATGAAGGTGATCCCGTGGAACCCCCTGGCGATCAACGGCGTACGAAATCTGATCGCCTGCTTTGTGATCGGCGGCTTTATCCTCGCAACCCATCACAAGCTTCG
>CAMOGO010000222.1 GCA_946614075.1 uncultured Lachnospiraceae bacterium
CCCGCACCTTCTACGAAGGCCTGCAGTCCATGCTGACCTATGAGTACTGCATCTTTATGGAGCAGAATGCTTCCTCCTACAACCTGGGCCGTATGGACCAGTACCTGATTGACCTCTACAGACAGGACGTCGCAGCCGGCATCCTGACCGAGGACAGCGCACAGGAGCTGATGGACTGCTTCTGGATCAAGATCGCCGAGATGGGCCTCTTCCAGGACGGCGAGTCCGCAGCCTTCTCCGCAGGCTACAACATGACCGTCCAGGTCTGCGCCGGCGGTATCACCAAATATGGCGACGACGCAGTCAACGAGCTGTCCTACATGACCATCCAGGCCACCATGGACACGGCTACCAAAGAGCCCAACATGACTGTCCGCTACAGCATCTCCAAGAACCCTGATTCCTTCCTGCGCAAGGCTGCCGAGTGCATCCGCATGGGCCGCACCATGCCCGCCATCTACCACGACGACGCCGGCATCAAGATGCTGCTCAACAAGGGCATTCCGCTCTCCCAGGCATGGGACTGGACTCCCTGCGGATGTGTCGAGACCAACCTCGAGGGCCGTCTGAAATCCTACACCGATATCGGCGAGATCTCCATGGGCGGTGTCGTGGACATGGTCATGAACAACGGCCGCAGCCGCAAGACCGGCGAGCTCGTCTCCATCGAGACCGGCGATCCCCGCAGCTTCGAGACCTTTGACCAGTTCATGGATGCCATCAAGAAGCAGATCAAGTACTTCGTCCACACCATGGCGACCATGAATTCCTACCTCGACTACCTCAGCGAGAACTACCGCCCCGTTCCCGCCCTGTCCCTGACCTATCCCAACTGCATGGTCACCGGCAAGGACTACGCCAACGGCGGCGCCGAGTTCAACGTCGGCAACGGCATCAACATCATCGGCCAGGCCGATATCATCAACTCCATCGCGGACGTCAAGTACCTGGTCTACGATGAGAAGAAGATCACCATGGACGAGCTCTGCAAGGCTCTCGACGCCAACTTCGAGGGCTACGAGGACATTCAGCAGATGTGCTGGAACGCTCCCAAGTACGGCAACGACGATCCCAGAGCAGACTTCTGCGCGGGCGAGATCTACAACTTCCTGGTCGACGAGATCGAGCAGTATGATTCCCCGTTCGGCAAGCTGACCGCAGGCATGCTGCCCGTCTCCGGCAACGTCCCGATCGGCAAGAGCGTCGGCGCTCTTCCTTCCGGCCGCTATGCATGGGCACCTCTGGCAGACGGCATCGGCGCGACCGGCGGCACGGACGTCAACGGCGCGACCGCACTCCTGAAGTCCATCAGCCACCTGCCTCACGCCCGCTTCACACAGGGCACGCAGATGAACCTCAAGATCGATCCCAAGCTTCTCGCAGGCGAACAGGGTCTGAAGAATATGATGATCATGCTCAAGACACAGTGCTCCCTGGATATCTATCACACCCAGTACAACATCGTGGATCCCGAGGTCCTCACCGACGCTCAGATCCATCCCGAAAACCACAAAGACCTTCTGGTCCGTGTCGCGGGCTATACCGCATTCTTCGTCGAGCTCGGCAAGGACATCCAGGATGACATCATCCAGAGAACAGAGATCGAGAAGTGGGCATAAGGACAGCTGCCGGCTTTTAGCAGTTTAGCTTTTTACCACCGGCTGTCAGTTTTTGAAATCCTGAAAAAAGAAAACGTAAACAGCCCTGTCGATAATTGTTTATGATGAGCCGTGCCGCAGCTTCCGCCCTGTCCCCGACAGAGCCGGGGGATGCGGCGCGGCAAATCAGCTTAACGGATCAACCGTGTCAACAGGCGTAAATGTTTTCAGGCAAGAGTAGGTATTGTATAATATAAAGAGACTATAAATCGACTATTTTTAGACGAAATATTTTTGCATGAAGTATTTCTGAAACAAGAGGAAAGGGCTGCATGATGTATTCGGATAATTATGAAGGCAGAAATCTGCAGGGCATGGTCCTCAGACTGGAAAAGAGTTCGGTCTATGACGGAGAGGGCTTCCGCACAGTCGTCTTCCTCAAGGGATGTCCCCTGCGCTGCCAGTGGTGTTCTACACCGGAGAGTCAGAGCCCTGAGATCGAGACGACACAGGATGGCAAGATTACCTATGGAAAGCTGATGACGGTGGAAGAGGTCCTGGTGGAGGTCCGCAAGGACTCCCTGTTCTACTTCCATTCAGACGGCGGTATGACCATTTCCGGCGGGGAGATCCTGACTCAGCCTGCTTTTGTGCTTGCACTTCTGAGACGGGCGAAATTTGAGGCCATCGATACCTGCATCGAGACGACGCTCTGCGCCGGCTGGGACATCGTGCGGCCTGTTCTCGATGCCGTGGACAATGCCTTTGTCGATTTGAAACTCGTGACAGAGGAAAAGCACATCGAGTACACCGGCATCTCCAATAAGCAGATCCTGCGCAACCTCCGGACAGCGGGCGCGGGACACCTGGGAGAAAAGCTGATCATCCGCACACCGCTCATTCCCGGAGTCAATGACTCCGAGGAGGAGCTGACAAAGATCAGCCGCTTCGTGGGAAGTCTTTCCCATGTGCATCACATTCAGCTGCTGCCCTACCACAGGCTGGGGACGGATACCTACCGCAAATTGGGCCGCCCCTACCTGCTCGCCGATGTCCAGGTACCGTCCGAAGAGCATATGGAGTGGTGCCGGAGTATCGTAAAGGCCAACAGCGGTATACATGTCATGTAAAAAAACAGGGAGCCAAGGCTCCTGCGGATGCCGCATCCTGAGCGGGCATCTGCAGGAACTTTGCGCGTGTTTTTTCCGGAAGACCTGCCGGGGCAGATGCTTCGTCCTGCGTACTCATCTTTTTTAGCAAGTCAGACATGAGAGAGGGGGAACAATCATGGGAGACGGGACAATCGGAATCCACATGTACCACGAATGTATGGGACAGCATTCCCATACCTATCCGCAGATCATGGTACCTCTGAAAAAGAATATGACCATCGAGATCGGAGACCAGGAATACACGGTCACGCCCCAGGAGCTGGTCTTTGTGCCGGACGGCATGGAGCACTGCTGCAACTTCCTGGGAGACATGCTGGTCCTCAATATATGTGATGACATCGGGGAACAGGGAAAGATCATGCTCAGCGGCCCCATCATCGTCTCCATGCGGGGACAGATCCTGCAGCTGGTCGAACTGATCCAGGCGGAACTGCGCCAGAATCCCAACAGTTCCTCTGTCCGCTTTCTTTACAGCTTTCTCTACAGCAAACTCCTCGAGAACCACGCCCCGCCGTCGATCCGCTATATCAGCGAGCACTATGACCTGCCGATCACGATCGATGAGCTGGCGGAGATGGAGAGCTACAATGTGACCTACTACAACGACTGGTTCAAGCAGCAGACCGGCATCAGCCCCGGCCTCTACCTGCGCAGGGTCAGGATCGAAAAGGCCAAGGAGCTTCTGGAAAACTCCCCCTTCGGCGTGACAGATATCGCGATTACGGTCGGATACAGCTCCAACTCCACCTTCACCCGCGCCTTCCGCAGCATCACCGGCATGACACCCAAGGCCTACCGGGAAAAAACCAGAGGAGGCAAAGTCTCCGGCGACTGAATGGTCT
>CAMOGO010000223.1 GCA_946614075.1 uncultured Lachnospiraceae bacterium
GGGCATCGTCGTAGAAAAGCTTGCCGGCCCGAGTTACCTCAACACCGCGCTTGGTACGCAGAAAAAGCTTTTCTTCCAGCTCCTCCTCAAGGTTATTAATCTGATAGGTAATGGTCGGTTGTGTCACATGCATGGCGGAGGCAACCTCCACGAAGCTGCGTTTCTCCACAGCCATCACAAAGCATTCCAATTGAAAGAAGTTCATGGCATTCTCCTGAAGGGGCACAGTGAAGAGATACGGATAAAATATTTTTCAACATATACATAGAATTATTTGAATTGACTCACGTCCACCCCTGCGTTAAAATTATCTTAACACAGTGCTGCCGATTTGTGCAACCTAACAAGATCAAAGCGGCAAAATCTGGTACAATGCCAAAACCACATGCAGCGCCATAGCGCTGCGCCAAAGTTCATGAGGAGGATAATCATGAAAAACGTTTCCCGCCGTACATTCCTGAAGGGCACCGCGGCTGTCGTTGGTGCTTCCGTTCTTGCACCTTCCTTTGGTGTATTTGCAGAGGAAGAAGCAGCAATGGCTACCGAGGCCATGGAGATCCCGGATCATCCGGTCGATGGCAAGTATGTCACCCGTGCCATCGGTCACGAGAGCTGGGTCTATGTCTCCACGACCCTGAAGGATGGCATGATCGCTGCCTGCGAGGTAGTCCGTCACAATGAGACCGTCGGTATCGGCAACTACGCCTGCGCGCGTATTCCGAAGGCGATCGTCGAGCATCAGAGCATCGATGTCCCGAACGTCCGTGGCTGCTCCACGACTTCCATGGCAATCAAGGCTGCTGTCGAGGAAGCTCTCGTCAAGGCCGGCTACAATGTTGACGATTTCAGCACGCCCGTCGAGCGTGAGGTCACCAACGAGGCTGTTGAGTGCGAGTGCGACGTCGTTGTCTGCGGCGCCGGTACGGCTGGACTTTTCACCGCTGCCCGTCTGGCGGAAAAAGGACTGAATGTCATCGTAGTCGAGAAGCGCGATATCCCCGGCGGTTCTATGGCCATGACCTACAGCGGCATCCTTTCCACCGGTTCCCGCCGTCAGAAGGCTTATGATGTAGCAGGCGCACTTGAGGGCACCGCATCCGGCGACCTGGAGGTCCAGATCGAGACCCTTAAGGGTCAGGTTATCAATCCGGATCGTTTTACCGACGAGATGCCTTTCTGCCGCGTCCTGTACAAGGATTCCACCGATATGTCCGACTGGCTGAGCGACATCGGTGTCGGCTTCCGCACCTTTGGTAACTTCGAGGGCGAGGCTTCCTTTGGCTCCGGTCTTTCCCTGGCACCCGGCATGTACATGGGCGGCGCAGGCTACTGCATGATGCTGCTCGCAGACCGCATCAACCAGTTTGAGAATTCTCAGATTATCTATGCAACCTCCGTTACCGACCTGATCCAGGATGAGAACGGCAAGGTCACCGGCGTCCACGCAATGGGAGAGAATGGAAACGCCTACACGATCACCGCAAAGGCTGTCTGCCTGACCACCGGCGGATTTGCCCGTAATGCGGACCTGATCGCCGAGTACAACCCGGAGCACATCGGCCAGTTCTTCAACTGCGCATCTGCTTCTGAGGGTGACGGCATCCGCATGGGCCTTGAGGCTGGCAGCGTTGTCGATGTCATCGACACCGAGCTCCCTGCTTACCTGTCCAGCAAGAAGCGCCTCTTTGAGCTTGCCTTCCTTGGCGCGATCGGCGGCTTTGGCAAGACCGGCCTGATCTATGTCAACACCAACGGCGACAACCTCGGCAGCTGCGTCAGCCACGTCAACTGCTCCGACTCCAAGCTGAATCCGGACAACGGCGACCGCTTCTTCTGCGTCTTTGACTCTGCCTGCGCAGAGGCTATGCGCAAGAGCCAGACATTTGGCTTCACCACCTATGACGCGATGTTTGAGTGCGGCGATGCCGTCCACTATGACAGCGTAGAGGCAGTCATGGAGGAGCTCGACCTGCCGAACCTGCAGGCCTCCATCGATGCTTACAACGAGACCGGTCTGCTGGAGACCCGCGATGGTGTATGGGTTCTGGAAGTTACCCCTACCTTCTACATCACGACCTCCGGTCTGAAGTGTGACTCCGACTGCCACATCCTCGATGCCGACGGCAACTGGATCGAGGGCCTGTACGGCGCCGGCGATGTCATCGGCTCTGTCGAGAAGCACGACGGCCTGCGCTACAGCTACGGCTTTGACTCCGCGGCAGCCTTCGGCTATCACATGGCAGACATCGTAGAGGGCGAGCTGTAATCTGAATGAGTCATGGGGACGGGGAAGATAAGCAAAGCTCTTGAGGCGGAGAACGATCCATGGCCTCTCTCACAGACTTGAGAAAACACTCAGACCTATGATATACTGGGCAGGCAGGAATGCCTGCCGATCAAGAGGCCGGCTGGGGAATTCCCCGGCCGGCTGTTCGCGATTCTAAGCCAAAGAGGAGTCAAAAGAATGGTCCTCATGACTCAGTGAGTCAAAAGAACCGTCCATTGACTCACTCACCAGGGAGCCGGAGGTGCGTGATGATGGAACGCAAATATTTCTTCTTTGATATCGATGGAACGTTGACCGACCGTGCGACGAGGGAGATCGTTCCCTCGGCGTACGAGGCGGTGAAAAAGCTCGAGCAGGCGGGGCATTTCGTGTCGCTTGCGACAGGCCGCGCCTTTTACAAAGCGCTTCCCTTCGCGAAGAAGCACGGTTTCCGGAATATGGTCTGCAACGGAGGTCACGGTATCTACCTGGATGGCCAGCTGATCGAAAACCGTCCCCTCGAGTATGAGAAAGCCCTCGCGCTCTGGCGGGAGGCCACAGAGCTCGGCTACGGCGTCCTTACCGCGATCGATGACAGCCGGACCGTCTACACCCGTGATTTCCGTTTCTACGAGCAGGCAGGCCTTCGCAAGGAGGACACCCAGTATATCATCGACGAGACCTTCGATCCCGCAAACGTACCGGAGATCTTTAAACTCTACGTCTCCATCCCGCCGGAAGAGGAGAGCCGTCTGACACTCCTGCCGACCCTCGGGCGGCTGCGCTTTGAGCCGGAGTATCTGATGTTCCAGCCTGACGAAAAGCTGGACGGCATCTACCGTATGCTGGACCTGGTCAAAGGTAAGCCGGAGCAGGTTGTCGTTTTTGGCGACGACACCAACGACCTCGTCATGTTTGACCCCGCCTTCACCTGCGTCGCCATGGGAAACGGCACCAAGGAGTTGAAGGCCAGAGCCGACTTTGTCGCGAAGAAAAACACCGAAGACGGCATCTACGACGCCTGCGAGGTGCATGGGTGGTTTTAAAGACGGGCCAGGAGCCGCGTACGGAAATTTTTTTCGCAAAATTGAAAATTCCTGTTGACAAAAAACACTCCTCAGGTTAGAATTGCTCAGGTGGCGAGGTGTGGCTCAGTTTGGTAGAGCGCTACGTTCGGGACGTAGAGGCCGCAAGTTCGAATCTTGTCACCTCGACTTACAATATGGCCAGTTGGTCAAGGGGCTAAGACGCCGCCCTCTCACGGCGGAAACAGGGGTTCGATTCCCCTACTGGCTACGAAGAAACCTCAGAGTATTAGCTCTGAGGTTTTCTTTTT
>CAMOGO010000224.1 GCA_946614075.1 uncultured Lachnospiraceae bacterium
GTTGTGAGACAGCACATCCCACATATCCTTGAGCTTCAGACGCTCGCGCTTGCCGATGCCCTTGAAGTTCTCGGGCTTATCGTAAGCGGCAACGCCGATGCACACAAGCACGACGCCCACAAAGGAGAGCGCGATGCACACGAGGGTCACAACGTTCAGGAATTCCTGGTTGAAGCCTCCGCCGAAGGCCGGCAGAAGCCTGGTGTAGACCACAATGTTCAGCACCATCGGGGTGATGTAGTTGAGCGCCGTCTGCCAGACGCCGACGGTGGGGCGCTGCTTCGGGTCGTTGGTGAGCAGGGCGGGCAGGGTCTGCGCGGTCATGTTCACGATGGTGTAGCCGATGACGTAGAGCATGTAGCAGGCCAGGAATACCGGGATGCCGTGTCCCTTGCTGGAGAAGGCGGTAAACATGCAGTAAACGCCGATGCTCTGGATCGCCCAGCCGAGGAACAAAAGGGGACGAACCTTGCCGAAGGGGGTGTTGACCCGGTCATAGAGGAAGGCGAGCATCGGGTCCGTGACCGCGTCAAAGATACGGGTGAAGGTCAGCAGTCCGCCGACGATGAGGGTGGCAATCCCATAGCCGATGCTGGCCGAGTAGCTGGCCAGGCCGATGAGGAAGTACATGGCCATGCCGTTGAAGGCGTTGAAAGCCACGAAAATGATCTGCCATAATTTGGCACGGCGGTACTGCACGCCATCGATCTCACTCTGAGTCATTTTTTTCGTTTCCATACTGAGGTCTCCTTTTTCTTTTTTGTTTCCTTCGCTTACCGCGAAGGGTTCCGCTCATTTCTTTCGAGACCATTGTATAAAAAGCCGTCCAATCCCGTAAACGCTAAAATTACGGAAAAATGATAAAAATTCAGGATAATGTCACTGGTGCTTTAAAAGCCGATATTCTACTGTAAATCCGGGTTTTTTCTCATTGTATACAGTGTGCCTTCATGGTACAATAATGAAGAAAATTAGGTATTCAAAGGGAGGAGGTGCTCTATGGAGCCGCACGATATCCAGAACATGACCCGGGCCGAGCAGAATCTGGTCCTTTTGCAGTCCCTGATCCCGCGCTCGGAAAAGCTTTATGTCTGGTGCTATGACACGGACGGCCGCTTTGTCGCCACATCCTGCCCCGAGGAGGATAAAGAGCTGCTGCATGAGACCCTCGTGACGCTCGGCGCCTTGCAGCAGGCCCTGGACTACGCTCATGCTCCCGTGCATGACGTGCCGAAAATCCTCGGTTCCTCCATCGGCATGCAATGGGCGGTGACCCTCGAGACCGAGCGCAGGCAAAGCCTGGTCTTTGTCATCGGGCCGGTCTTTTATGCTCCCCCGGAGGAGCGCAAGCTGCAGGCTTCCCTCCGGAATCTCCCCTACACCGGCGAGATCATCTCCTGGCGGAAAAAGCTCCTGTCCTCCCTCTCCCATCTGCCCGTAATCCCCTATGCCATCTTTATCCGCTACATCATGATGGTGCACAATACCCTCACCGGCGAGCAGCTCGGTCTGGAGGACCTGAACGCCGGCCCCGTACCGGTGCGGGACCTGGTGCGGGACCTGCCGCCAAAGCCTGCGCAGAGGGACCGTACGAAGGTGTACCTGGCGGAAAAGGCCCTGCTGCAGATGGTGCGGGATGGGGACATCAACTACCAGTCGGCGTTTCAAAACAGCATGCATCTGAGCCCGGGCGTCCCCGTCGAGGGCCAGGACCCACTGCGCCAGATGAAAATCAGCGTCGTCGTCTTCGCGACCCTGATCACCCGCGCCGCGATGGAGGGCGGCCTGAGCCCGGAGATCGCCTATCCTCTGGGTGACTCCTACATCCAGTCCGCGGAAAACAGCCACGACTCTGGGGAAATCAACGCCCTGACCTACGCGATGTACCATGATTTCATCTACCGGGTCCACCAGCTGCACGCAAACCCCGACTACTCCCACGCCATCCAGAAATGCTGCGACTACATCGCCCTGAGCCTCGACCGGAAGATAAAGACCGCGGACCTCGCTGCCCTGGTGGGCTACTCAGAGTATTACCTGACGGAGAAATTTAAAAAAGAGACCGGCCTCTCGATCAACACCTACATCCGGCAGGCCAAAGTCGACCGGGCCCGGATCCTCCTGTCCACAACAGACCTCAGCATCCGGGAAATCGCGGAACGCCTCGCCTTCAGCACGGTGAATTTCTTCATCAAGAGCTTCCGCGAAACCGCCGGCTGCACACCCGCCCAGTATCGAAAACAGTTTCAGCACACCGCGAAAAAAGACCAGGCAGCGCCTTAAAGGGGGTCTGACCCCCGAAGCGGCAATGTAAAAAAAGCCAGGCATCTCTGATAAAGAGGCTGCCTGGCCTAACTATATGCACACGGCCGCCCCAAGGTAGATGTTGCCTTCGGCAACGGCGGCCGGCGCAGCGAGCAGGAGGAGGCCTTGCCCTCCTCCTGCTCGATTTGTATTATTACTTGCTCCCGCTCTGGTCGTAGCGTTTCTTCTGCCTTCTGAGTTCAGCGAAGGAGTGCGGGTTCTTCACGCCGGTGATCTCGGCCTGCTCCTCCTTGGTGACGGCCCGGCCGCTTTCAAGATCGACATGGTGGAGCTGCTCGTAGGCAATCGCCTCCGTCGGCAGATTTTTCTGCGTGGTGCGCTTGACGGCCGTGTTGTCCAGGATGTAAAGGATCAGTGCCAGGACCGGAACACCGACGAGCATGCCGATCAGGCCGAATAGCCGTCCGCCGACCACGATGGCGAAGATGACCCAGAAGGACGTGACGCCGGTGGAGTCGCCGAGGATCTTGGGGCCGATCAGGTTTCCATCGATCTGCTGCAGGATGATGACGTAGATCAGGAAAATGATGCCCTTAGGCGGGTCCGTGACAAAGATCAGGATGACCGTCGGGACGGCACCGATGTAGGGGCCGAAGATCGGGATGACGTTGGTCACGCCGACGATGAAGGAGCAAAGGAGCGGATACGGCATCTGCATCACGAGCATGCTGACGTAGCAGATCACGCCGATGATGGCGGAGTCGATGACCTTTCCGATGATGAAGCCGTAGAAAATATCGTTCGCCTTCCGGAGGACGTCCATCGTGGCGTTGGCCCGCTCCACGGGCACCATGGCGTAGAGGAGGCGCTTGGTGTAGCCTTTGTAGCGTTCCTTGCAGACCAGGACGTAGATCGCGACAAAGATGGCGACGAGGATGTTGACGATGATCCGGACGACACGCCCGCCCAGGCCGACGATCGCCGAAACCGAGACGCCGGCAAGGCCGTTTTCCGTGCCGATGCCGAAGTTCTCGCGGAGATAATTCTGCCCCATGCCGATGACGGTCGTAAGGAACCCCTGGATCCGCTCGTCGGACTTGGCCCGCTCCATCGAGGGGGCGAAGCGGTGCCCGGTCAGATTGTCCGCCCAGTCGATGACGCCGATGATCTTCTCATTGACGTGGTCGGCGAGGTATTTCAGGGCTTCGACAAACTGCGGCACGACCAGAAGGAGGAAGCCGGCTACGACAGCCACGAGCACCAGGGCCGAGATCGTGGTCGCGACCGTGCGGATGATGCCGCGCAGCTTT
>CAMOGO010000225.1 GCA_946614075.1 uncultured Lachnospiraceae bacterium
CCGCATCCGCACCCTTGTTGTATGCCTGCTGCTTCAGATTCTGGACACACTCCGCAAAGCTGTCACTGCCATCGGCCGCCATGCCTGCACAGGTATAAATCGGGCCCACGATGATGTACTCGATCTTGAGATCTGCCGTCGTGACCGGGATTTTACGGATTCTCTCCAGACGGGCCTGCTCATTTTCCTCTTCCCATCTGGCCTTCCAGTCCTCACGCTCCTCGGCGTCCATCTCATTCCAGTCATCCAGCAGGAAGCCCGTGCTCTTCAGCTTCATTCCGCATTCCGAGCAGATCTTCTCCGTGCCGGCCTTCTCCTCTCCGGCACCGAATACCTTTTTACAGTTGCTGCAGTAATAAATGTAGTTGCTCATTGCTCTCTCCCCTTTTTCCCCAATATATTACTTGCCTAGGAGCCTCCCTGGTGGAAGGCTCCTATGTTTTTTACTCTGCCGGTGCGGCGTCCGGTACAGCCTGTGTCTCAACCGGCTGCGCATCCTCGGCCGGCGGCTCCGGTACGACAGGCTCTGTCACGATCGGATCGGTCTCCGTCACGATCGGATCCGTCTGCGGTGCCGGCTCGGTCTGAGGTGCAGGCTCGGTCTGCGGCTCCGGTGAAGTCTCCGTTGCCGGCTCGGTGATGATCGGAGCAGGCTCCGTCACGGGTGCCTCTGAGCTGGCATGCTCGGTGATGATCGGGGCAGGCTCGGTAATGATCGGAGCAGGCTCCGTTGCCGTTGTCGCAGGAGCCGTCGTCTCGGTTTCCGAGGTAGATGCCGGCTCTGTCGTCGGATCCACGTGGGTAATACCACCATAAACGATGACATAGTCGCCGATGGACACGTTCTGGTAAATCGTCGCTACGGCATCCAGAGGAAGGTTGACACAGCCGTGAGATCCATCGTAGAGATAAATCTCACCGCCAAACTCACCTCTCCACCAGGCATCGTGCAGTCCGATACCTCCGTTGAAAGGCATCCAGTAGGAAACCGGTGTATTGTAATCAGCACCTACCAGGTTGACATTCTTCGCTTTATTCTTGATCGTGTAGACACCCGTCGGGGTCGTATAATCCTTGCTTACATTACCGGTAACGCACGGGGAAGAAACCACCAGAGCTCCGTTTTTGTAGCAGTAAACCATCTGCGCGCTCAGATCAACTTCTACGTAAGTACCGTCGTTGACCGAAGAGCTGGTCTTCTGCTTGTAAGGTGCCTGGCGGGTGCCCGAGACCATATTGGTCAGGCAGTAGATCATGTCGTCCTTCAGTGCCTCGGTATCCAGGACGCTGCTCTGGGAACCGACATAGATCGTAAAGCTGCCGCCGCCGGTCGTGCGGAACTGCTGACCGGAGGACGCTACCGTGTGATTATCCCGGATGAGAGCCGCATAGGTCAGAATGCTCTCCTCATCATAAGCCATGGTCCGCGTTTCTTCGTCAAAATACAGCCAGCCGGAGATCTCCGCCTTGTCGATGGAGGTGGTGGCGCCATCATCCAGCGAATAGCTGAACGTCAGGCCCAGTCTCTCATTCATCGCTGCCAGGGCGGCCTGCAGTCCGCTGTCGCTGACCAGGATCGCACCCTCGGGTGCCTTCACGAGACCAGCTAAGGACAGGCTGGGGGCAAATGTCTTGACCGCTCCCTGGATCTGAGACATGGTCTCTGCCAGAGGGAGCTCGTAATTCGCCTCACCTTCTACGGCCTCAAAGCTCTGCGTCTCGGTGTTAAACAGGATCGTGGCGTTGGCCTTGTCATGGGTATGCGTCTGTACCGTCTGCTCCTCGCCGGAATCACCGACCATCTCGCCGACCGCTGCCACCGTCTCCTCCTGGGAGGCTGCCTTCAGCTGCACACCGGCCTTCGCCGTCAGCGTATCGGAAATGACCTTCTCATTGACATCAAAAATCGTGGCTTCCAGGGCAAGCTGCTTTGTCTTTTCCTGCTCATCGCAAAGCTTCCCCAGATCAAAGTCCGGATTGTAGGTCAGCTTCAGGTCGTTTGCCGTCATGACCACCGGTGCGGAAGCGGCGCTTCCCAGATCCAGCGACAGCTGATACGCAGCCATCTTCTCATCCAGAAGCTTCTTGGCCTGCGTGACGGAAACCTCCGAAAGATCCACTCCGTTTAATGTTGTCCCCTTGAGGAAGACCTTGTTGTCCTGTGCCGCATCTGCTGTAGTCTCGTTCGGATCGGCCGGCGTCTTACCCCGGTTGATCATGGTACGGACTCCTACGCCGATCAAAACGATCGCCAGTAAGGCTGCAGAAACGATCAGAATCTTGCGGTTTCTCTCTCTCCGGGCCTTTCTCCTTCTTCGTTCTACTCGCTCTTGATAGGTTGACATATTTCTCCTTTTCTCGTTGACTTCCTCTATACGGAAGGGTGACGAAAGTGTTGTTTTATGCTATGATAGCCTTGCTGTCTCACTGATACGATCAGCTTGCTTGCAAGAGTACAGAGTATTCTAGCAGAAAACACCCGGAAACTCAAGAGGTTGTACCCCTTACGCCTCCTTGTTCGCTTCAATTCTTAATGTTTTTATACATTTAAGGAGCTGTCTATGGACTATCTGGACATTCACGGAACCATTCTTCCCGATAAACGCATCATCCGAGCGGATATCGTCACCACCACCTACATCAGCGGCTATGACGATTCGGACCGCCCGGCCTCTGGCTTTTTCAAAAAACTCTTTTACAAACCGAAGCCGATCCTGAAGACCGCGGATTTCTATGTCATCCACTATTACCTGCCCAAAGACCGCCCTCACGTACGCTCCGGCGTCACGCACCGCACCTCCTGCTACTGCCTGTGCAATCAGCCCGAGGCCGCTGCCGCCATCCGCCGCCTCGCGAAGGACTACCAGTCCAAGTATGCCAACGGCAACAACGAGTCCCGCACACGCCTCGAGCGCAGCGAGGACCTGTACAAGCTCCGCACCCTAGGCCTGCTCCCTTCTTTAATAGAAGAGCCGGATGAGACCGATATCATCAGCGCCTGGACCCGCAGCCGCGGCACCAACCTCGTCACCTACTCCTACCTCATCGCCGATTTCGATGAGTACTGCGACGAAATCCTCATCGACTGGGAAGGGGAATACCCCGCCTACCGGAAAGGATGATCCGGCCCAAAAAGAATGCTCATCTGTCTGCCTCCGGTCATCCTCACTTTGCTTTTATAAAAAAACAAAAAAAGTGCTTGCAAAAATGAAAAGCCTGTACTATAATGACGATCGTTCTGATGAGGAACGCGATGCACCCTTAGCTCAGTTGGTAGAGCACCTGACTCTTAATCAGGGTGTCCAGGGTTCGAGCCCCTGAGGGTGCACTTAAAAAAATGGGATACCGATTACGGTATCCCGTTTTTTTTTGTGCGCGTTATCAAATGCAAAAGTGGCTGTCACTCTATGATTCGAAGGAATAGACGTCGCAGCCACGAAAATCCGTGATGATATCGTAAGGCGGTCTTTGTGAGGAGGCCATTAGAAATGCATTACGAAAGGAAAATACGATAAAGGTCAAAATTCCGCTTGTCTGAGCGCCAGGTGACGGGAAGGGCTTTAGCCCGACCCA
>CAMOGO010000226.1 GCA_946614075.1 uncultured Lachnospiraceae bacterium
CGGGACTCTTCGCGCCGGCTTCCAGAAATTCCGGTAGGCCCAGCACGGTATTGTGATCCGTCAGGGCGACGGCGGTGAGCCCGGCCCGTTCGGCTTCGGCCACCAGCTCCGCCGGGGAGAAGGTGCCGTGATAATCCTTTAAAAGTCCGACAAAAGGCCACAGTGGTGCTCCGATCGGCGCTGTTTCCGGATCCAAAGATCCCAGGACCTCAATCTGCTCAGGACGGATCAGAAGCTCCTCACAGGGTTCACGCACAGCGGTTTCGATCGGGGTTTCACCCTCCTCGCGGCGGCCGCCCGGAAAGCAGATCTCACCCGGCTGAACCGCAATCGAAAGTGCACGTTTTTCAAAGAGAATATTCAGCTCGCCGCCAATGTCGATAAGCGGAATGAGAACCGCGGAGGTTCCTTTCAGGTCCCGGCGGGGACCAAGACCATGTCCAACCAGCTGATAGCGGATTTTACTGAGGTTAGGAAGCTCGGATGCCATGTGGTATGCCTTTCATCAGTGCGAAGCCCGGTCCCTTAGATGGTGCCGGGCTTTGTTTGAACTTAGAGTTTTTTTGCGGTTTTACAGGACAGAACAGGCTCTCGCTTTGTCGTAAGCTTTAGCCCTCGACCATATCAAATTTGTCAGCCGTTACGCCGCAGATCGGGCAGGTGAAGTCCTCGGGGAACTCGTCACCCTCGTAGATGTAGCCGCAGACGCTGCACTTCCACATCGTGACAGCTTCTGCCTCCTCCTGCACCTCGCCCTCCGGGTTGCCATTCAGGACAGAGTCTGCGATCTGGGCAGCCAGAGCGACGAGACCTTCCTCATCCTCCTTATCCGGGGAGGACATGATCGTCAGAGGAGTCTCGTTTAAGATGGTGGTATTGTCCATCTCCTCGATGATCTCACGCATCAGCTTGCCGGAAGCCGGAGACCAGCTGCCGTTCTGGACGATCGCGAAGGTACGGTTCTTCAGACCATGGTTTACCAGATCCTGCAGGAAGTTCTTCATCGGGGTGAAGATGCCCATATTGTAGGTGATGGAAGCGACGACGATGTGGCTGACGCGGAAGGCCTCAGCGATCAGCTCGCTGACGTGGGTCTTGGAAACATCGTAGACTACGACGTTGCGGACACCGGCCTCGGAGATCTTGGTAGCCAGAAGGTTCGCAGCACTCTCGGTACCGCCGTAGATCGAACCATAGACGATCATGACAGCGTCTTCCTCCGGGGTGTAGCTGCTCCATTTGTCATACTTGTCCAGAAGCCAGCCCAGATTGTCACGCCATACCGGGCCGTGGGTCGAGCAGGTGCGCTTGATGTCGATCGTGCCGGCCTTTGCCAGGACATCCTGAACCTGCTGGCCGTATTTGCCGACGATATTGCAGTAGTAGCGGCGGGCATCCGGCAGCCAGTCCTTCTCAAAATCGACCTCATCTGCGAAGAGGTTTCCGTTCAGGGCGCCGAAGGTACCAAAGGCGTCAGCGGAGAACAGAGTACCGGAAACATCATCGTAGGTCATCATGACCTCCGGCCAGTGAACCATCGGAGCCATGACGAAGGTGAGGGTATGAGCGCCGACATTCAGCGTGTCAAACTCCTCGACCAGGATGCAGCGGTCGGTGATGTCATAATCAAAGAACTGATGAAGGATCAGGGAAGCCAGAGCGGTGCAGACGACGGTGCACTCCGGATAGCGGGTCAGGACCTCGGTGATCGCGGAGCTGTGGTCCGGCTCCATGTGGTTGACTACCAGGTAGTCCAGGGTACGGCCGCCCAGAGCCTGGGTCAGGTTCTCAAAGAACTGACCGGTGACAGAACGGTCTACGGTATCAAACAGGACGGTCTTTTCATCCAAAAGGACGTAAGAGTTGTAGGCAACGCCGCGCGGGATCGGATAAACGTTCTCAAAGAGCTGGATCCGGCGGTCACTGGCGCCAACATAGCAGATATCATCGGTGATGATACGTGAACTGGGAACTCCGGCGAACTTTGCCTTTCCGGCAAAATCAAGGACGGCATTTCCTGCCATCATTTCTTCCTCGGCCTTGATGGGGGTTGCCATGACGCCGGCAGCGGCCATGCCAAGTGTAGAAGCGGCAGCAGCCTTCATGAAGCTTCTTCTGCTAAGGTCTTTCATTATAGAGATCTCCCTTCCTGATTTGTGTGATAATCGGTTATTACAGATATTCCCATTATACACAATGAAATCCTCTTCATCAACAGGAATTCCCGCAGAAATAGCTTAAAAGGATTGCAATGAAGAAAAGTCACGGCTATAATCTGAAAAATAAAAATGTTTCATGGACAGATTTTCGAAGCGACGATAAGGAGGAAGCCATTGGAGAAAATACTGGTATTGGATTTCGGAGGACAGTACAATCAGCTGATTGCCCGCAGAGTACGTGATTATCACGTCTTCTGTGAGATCAAGTCGTATGAGACGCCCCTGGAGGAGATCCGGGAGGCCGGCTATAAGGGCATCATTTTCACCGGAGGACCCAACAGCGTATACCTGGAGAGCTCTCCGCACTACACCCCGGATATCCTGAAGCTGGACATTCCGGTACTGGGCATCTGCTATGGCGCACAGCTCATGGCTTACATGGGTGGCGGAACGATTGCCCATGCGCCGACCCGCGAGTACGGCCGCGTGGAACTCACGGTCACAAGACCCCTAAGCAAGCTTTTCACCGACGTCAGACAGAGCAGTGTCGTCTGGATGAGCCACACGGACTACATTTCCCAGGCCCCGGAGGGCTTCACCATCAGCGCTTCGACGGCAAACTGTCCTTGCGCAGCCATGGAGTATCCGGAGAAAAAGCTTTACGCGGTGCAGTTCCATCCGGAGGTGACGCACTCGGAGTTTGGCCGTCAGATTCTCGGGAACTTCCTCTTTGAGATCTGCGGCTGCGCCGGCGACTGGCAGATGGACAGCTTCATCGAGGACACCATCCAAAGCCTGCGCGAGCAGATCGGGGATAAAGGCGTCGTCCTGGGACTGTCCGGCGGTGTCGACTCCAGCGTGGCAGCGGCCCTTTTGTCCCGTGCAGTCGGTAAGCAGCTGACCTGCGTCTTTGTCGATCAGGGTCTGATGCGAAAGGACGAGGGAGACATGGTCGAGCAGACCTTCACCGGGATGTTTGACATGAATTTCCGCCGGATCAATTGCCAGGACACCTTCCTGGCAAAGCTGAAGGGTGTAGAGGAGCCCGAGGCCAAGAGAAAGATCATCGGCACCGAATTTTACAAGGTGTTCTGGGATGAGATCCGCGCCCGCTATTCGGAGGGCTTCTTTGCCCAGGGCACCATCTATCCCGACCGCATCGAGAGCGGAAAGGGAGACGCCGCGACGATCAAGACCCACCACAATCAGGTCGGAATCCCGAAGGACATCCAGTTCGAGGGTGTGATCGAGCCGCTGAAGGACCTGTTCAAGGATGAGGTCCGCGCCGTAGGAGAGAAGCTCGGCCTGCCCAAGGAGCTCGTCTGGCGCCAGCCTTTCCCGGGCCCGGGCCTTGGCGTACGCGTCATCGGCGAGGTCACCCCGGAGAAGGTATACATTCTGCAG
>CAMOGO010000227.1 GCA_946614075.1 uncultured Lachnospiraceae bacterium
CAGCAGCATGAAGCCGCTGTTGAGCTCTACTCTGCCGAAGGTGAAGCGCTTCATGCTGTCCAGGGGGCTAAGGCCAACCGTGGCAAACATGATGCCGAGGACCGCTGAGATAATGCCCTTCAGGAAATCCTTTCCGGCCAGCGCGATGACCAGCGAAAGGGAGAAAATCGAGATGGCACAGTAGTCAAAGGGTCCGAACTTGATCGCGATCCTGGCAAGCTGCGGCGCGATGGCCAGCAGACACAGAAGGCCGAAGATCGTTCCCAGGAAGGAATAGACAACGCCGATCCCCAGAGCCCTTGCCGCGTGGCCCTTTTTCGCCATCGGGGAGCCGTCGAAGGTCGTCGCGATCGAGGACGGTGTGCCAGGGATATTCAAAAGGATGGCTGAGATCAGGCCGCCCGAGATGCCGCCGACGTACAGTGCGATCAGCACCGGGATCGCGTGGAGGGCGTCCATCGAAAAGGTGATGGGCAG
The DNA here is from genome assembly GCA_946614075.1 of uncultured Lachnospiraceae bacterium. The sequence continues at coordinate 478 of CAMOGO010000227.1, forward strand.
GCACATCGTGATCGCCATGGTGGCCGTCAGACCCGGGATGGAGCCAAAGATGATGCCGACCGTCACGCCGGCGGCCATCATGGCCCAGATCACAGGATCTGTCATAACCGCTAAAAATCCTTGCAGATACATATTCTTACCTCACTTAGAAGCCCCAGAAGCCCTTGGGAAGCCGGACGGAGAACCATTTGACAAACATGTAGTCCGTCGCAAACGTGAAAATCAGGATCAGGATCACCGCAATCACGTAGGTTTTTGGTTTCTTCAGCTCTTCTTTGGGCGTCAGGAGCGGGATCTGAACCGCCAGGTACAAAATGGTCGATATGACATAGCCTACCGTTTTGAAAATCGCCGCGTAGACAAAGAGCGCTGCGAAGGTTCCCACTACTGCGTAGTTGTGGCTGAGCCACTCCTTCGGCGTTGCCGCTTTTTCCATCGTCCCGCCGGCGGCCTTTTCCTTTTTGATCCGGGCGAAGCTCCGTCCGATCAGGATCACCGCACAGAGGAGCAGCACCACGCCCCAGATCTGCGGCATGGTCCGCGCCGTGATCGGCGTCGCACCCACACCGGTGAAGGCGCGCACCTGCGTCGTGAGGCCAAGATATATGATACTGAATACGGCCAGCACAATGCCGGCAATCAAATCATTTCGATGCTCTTTCAAGTACATTCCTCCTTATCACCACACCGTCATTACTGAGCTGTCGTTCCTGCGCAGTCATCCCTGTGAAATCACAAGCCTCCAGGCTTCGATCACCCCAAATACTTTGCCGTGTCAGCCCAGGGCTTTCCGGCCCAGCGGGGATGATCGTAGACGGAGCGGTCCGCCACGAACGGCCATTTGTACCCGTCCATGACTGCGATGCAGCCCTCGATCATCATGTGGCAGATCTCCTCGGTCGCCTTCATCGTCTGCGCAGCCATATGCGGTGTGCAGATCAGGTTCGGCGCATCCCGCAGCGGGCTGTCCGGCGCGAGCTGCTCTCCCACAAAGACATCCAGTCCGGCACCGGCGATCTGGCCCTCCTTCAAGGCCCGGGCAAGATCGGCTTCGTTGACAATGCCGCCTCTCGCACAGTTCACCAGGATGGCGCTGTCCTTCATGGACACCAGCTCCGGCCAGGCGATCAGATCCTTGGTCTCCTCCGTGTATGGAACGTGGACGGAGACAACATCGACATCCTTTATGAGCTCGTGTACATCCTCATAGGCGATGCAGCCCGCCTCCTCGATCTTCTCCTTGGATAAGAACGGATCGTAGGCTGCGGTCCGAAAACCGATGCCCCGGCAAAGCTTTGCCGCCAGCCGTCCGATATTTCCGAGGCCTATGAAACCGACCAGAGCCCCCTCAAACTCGTATGATTTAAATTTCATCCGGACATCCCAGTTGCCTGCCATCATCTCCGGATGTGCATTCTCCAGATCCTTGATCAGCGCGAGCATCAACGTCAGCGTGTGCTCCGCGACCGATCTCGCATTGGCCCCCGGCGTGATGACGACCGGGATACCGGCCTTCGTCGCTGCCTTGACATCGACGGTATCGTAGCCAACCCCGTGCCGGCCGATGACCTTCAGGTTCGGACAGGCCTCGATCTCCTTGCCCGTGATCGTAGAAAGCCGGATCAGCAGACCGTCCGCCTGCTTCAAATCCTCGACATACTCGGAAGCATCCCGACTGTTGACGATTTTGTAATCCACTCGCCCCTCCAGTCTCTCCATGCCCGGATCGATCAGTTTCTGGGTGAGAACTATTCTGTGCATATTCCTATTCATCTCCTCTTTACCGGACAGCAGCCATCATTCGCCAGTATTCGCAGTCTTTTCACGGTCATTCGCGGTTATTGGCTCCTAGTTGTCTGACTTGTTCGATCATTAAATGTCTGATGTTTAATTAAAAGTCTTACATTATCTTCTCTCTTAGGTACTTCGAAAATAACACCAAAAAGGACATTTTGTCAATTTAAAGTTGTGGTTCGGCTGCTGTTTCGTCATTTTTCATAATTTTTGATAAGGATTTTTGGAGAATCTGCTCGACCCAGGTCCATTTAAATGTCTGACGTCTGATAATAATTTTAGAATTTGTCTGACTTTTAATCAAAAAGTACTTGCAACTTTTCCCCGCTTTGTCCTATACTTAATGCAAAACAATGATTGAGCGTTCTTCTTTTACCGAAACATTATTGGGGAACGTTTTTCTCTCATGAAAATACTTTTTCTCTCTTACGGAAATGCTTTTCTTGAAAATTGTTTTTTCTCTCTTTAGGAAAAGAAGATTTATGAAACGGAGATACAAGATATGTCAGAATCCTTACTACTTGCAGAGAGGGTGGCAGATGACATTGAGCGGTTGATTGCAGAAGGCTACTACTCCCCCGGCGAGAAGCTTCCCAGCGAAGCGATCCTCACCGAGAAGTACAAAATTGGCCGCAGCACTTTACGTGAAGCGACCAAAATCCTGAAAACCAAGAACGTCCTGGAGAGCCACAGAGGGATCGGAACCTTTGTACGGACCCCCAGCAGCAACGAAACCGTATTCAGTCTCGCAGATGTTGAAAACACAGAAAAGAATAAGCTGAACGTCTTTGACATCCGCCTCCTGATCGAACCCGAGGCAGCCGCCATGGCCGCCATGAACGCAACCGAGGCCCAGATCGCCGAGCTCGACCGGCAGTGCACCGTGATCGAGCGCCTGATGGACGCCAATCAGGACTACGGCAAGGCCGACAGTATTTTCCACCAGATGATCGCCATGTCGAGCGGAAACGAGATCCTGAGCGACCTGGTGGCCGTCTTTGTCAATTCGGACTTCATGAGCATCTCGGACACCGACGACGAGTGCCGGCAGGCCGCCAGACAGTCGCACCGCGCCATCATCGAGAGCATCCGCACCCGTGATATCCAAGGTGCCCGCTACAACATGGTCAACCATATCGGACACAGCCGTAGCTTCTTCATCCGATGCCGGTCCAGCCAGCTGGGATGACATGCAAGGGCTGTCGCACCAAGCATTGCCAAAAATGAAGATACGATGACAATGAGACAAGGGGACGGTTCTCGAGAACCGTCCCC
>CAMOGO010000228.1 GCA_946614075.1 uncultured Lachnospiraceae bacterium
CCCTTCTATTCGGACAAATACGCGAAGATCGGCTTCCAGGTGAGCGAGCTTTTCGGCGATGAGGATGCCCTGAAGGAGAAGCTGGAGAAGGTCTGCACGCTGAAGAACGTCATGCTGGTAAACCTTTACCACAAGGATCCCTTAAAGGAGGACGAGCTGTTTGCCCTCCTCATGGAATATAAGGAGATGATCGCTCCTTACGTCTGCGACACCTCTCTGTACCTGAACCAGGCCATCAAGGCAGGAAAGAGAATCCTCCTCGAGGGCCAGCTGGGCTCCTTAAAGGACCCGGATCACGGCATCTACCCCATGGTTACCTCATCCTCGCCCCTGGCTGCCTACGGCGCCATCGGCGCGGGCATCCCGCCCTACGAGATTAAGGATATTACGACCGTGGTTAAGGCTTACTCGAGCGCGGTCGGCGCGGGAGCCTTTGTCAGCGAGATCTTCGGCGACGAGGCGGAGGAGCTGAGAAAGCGCGGAGGCGACAAGGGAGAGTACGGCGCGACGACAGGCCGTCCGAGAAGGGTCGGCTGGTTTGACGCGGTGGCAACCCGCTACGGCTGCCGCGTGCAGGGCGCGACCGAGGTTGCCCTGACCGTTCTGGATCCGCTGGGCTACCTGAAAGAGATCCCGATCTGCACGGGATATGAGATCGACGGCGTGGTGACGAAGGACTTCCCGACCACCACAAAGCTGGAGAAGGCTAAGCCGGTGCTGGAAACGCTGCCGGGCTGGAACTGCGACATCCGCGGGATCAGAGAGTACGACAAGCTTCCCGAAGCCTGCCGCGCATACATCGAGCGCATCGAAAAAGAAATCGAAGTTCCCATCACCCTGGTATCCAACGGACCGGGCAGGGACGAAATTATCAGAAGATAAGCCAGTGGGGTCGGTTCCTGTTGTCACATACGTGTGACAACAGGAACCGACCCCTTTGGCTTGCCCGGAATGCGCAATTCTTGCTCAGATGAGTGAAAAACGGGAAAATGGATTGACAGAAAATTGGCTATATTGTATAATGGCAGTAACCGCTTTTCTGCACTGTTTCACATTTTGCCCTCTGAACAGCTTAATCGTTTAACAATACACCGTGAAAATGACGGTTTTCATTGACCGCACACTGATCCGCGAAAAGCAAAAGCTGCGGATGCACTTTCGGGGTGAACTGTCGGAGGGCAGCCGATATGAAACAGTCGCAAAACAATAACACTACAGGAGGTAGGAACATGAGAAAGTTTCTTGCAATGGGCCTGGCTGCAGTCCTGGCCATGACAATGGTTCTCCCGGTTATGGCCGAGGAGGAGACTTCCGAGGCAGCCGTGGAGGAGGCTAAGGAGTACACCAACGACGTGAACGACCCCGATTATGAGTGGCCGGATTATTCCGGAAAGACCATGAGCTTCATGTGGTGGGGCTCCGACACCCGCCATCAGATCACAACCCAGGTGATTGAGAAGTACGAGGAACTCACGGGGCTGGATATCGAGTACGAGTACTACGACGGCAACGGCTACTGGACGCAGTATCAGGCGAAGATGGCCAGCCATTCCCTTCCGGACGTGGTTCAGATGGGCAACAACTGGGCAACCTATTATGATACCATCGTTCCGCTGAACGAGTACATCGACAACGGAATCATCGATACCACCGATATTCCGGACGGCCTTCTCTCCGTTACCGTAAATCAGGCAAACGGCGATGTGACGGGTATCTCCAACGGTACGAACGCGCGCTGCATGGCTTACAACCCGGCAATCTTCGACGAGGCTGAGGTTCCCTATCCGACCGAGAACTGGACCTGGGACGACTTCGCAGAGGCCTGCCGCAAGATTCATGAGGTTACCGGCGGCTTTGCCGTGACCACCCTTGAGTACAACAGCCTTGTCTACTCCACCGTTACCCAGTGGAAGGAAGGCTACAACTTCTATACCATGGACGGTTCTGATTTCGGCTTCGAGGGCGACATCGAGCCCATCGCCTACATCATCGACCTTCTTGACACCCTTCAGAGAGAGGGCTGCATCGCTGACTACGGCGTACAGAACGAGATCGGTGCCAACGTTGAGGCTGACTACATCGCTTACGGCGATGCAGCCATTATGATGCTTTCCTCCAACCAGTTCAACGCTCTGTCCAAGGTTGCCGCCGAGAGCGGAATCACCCTGAACCTCTGCACCATCCCGAGAGTCACCGAGGACGGCCCCTCCGGAATGGTTGTCCGTTCCTCTCAGGAGCTCTGCATCTCCTCTGACTGCGATGAGCCCGAGATCGCCGCTAACTTCCTGAACTATTGGGTCAACAGCATCGAGGCCAACAAGATCCTCAACTGCGAGCGCGGCGTATCCATCAACACGAAGGTTCTTGACGCACTGGTTTCCGATGAAGAGCTTACCGATGAGGCTACCGCAAAGGTTTACGAGCTCATCGCCCTGGTTGGCTCCTTCCCGGATACTGCCAACACCAGCCCGGCCGAGCCGAGCGCTAACGAGGAAATCTCCGATGTCCTGAAGAAGACCTACATCCAGGGTCTTGCTGAGGACAAGTTTGCCGATGCACAGGAAGCTGCCGAGAAATTCTGGGAAGAGGCTCAGGAGATCTGGGAGAAGTTTGAGACCGCTGAAGAATAAGGCTTTCCGGATGCGTGTCCTGCACTCAGGCGGTCACTCTGCCTGAACAATGATTGAACACTGCGTGCGCTCCGGGGCCTGGCTCCGGAGCGTTTTTCAATCCTGCGAGATTGCGGTGCACAGGCGCTTTATCTGCCCGTGTACGGCGGATGGCGGGGATCATAAAGCTATCCCTCAGCCTGTCCGGATGGAAGGAGAACCAATGAATTCAGAGAAACAATCGGCCTTCCGGAAGTTTCTGTACAATGACAATACCGTCGGTTACGTGTTCGCCGCCCCGTTTATCATCGGGTTTTGCCTGCTGACCGTTGTCCCGATGTTTTTGTCCCTGTACTATTCCTTCTGCGATTACAAGATCGGAAGCACTCCGGTATGGGTCGGACTGAAGAATTTTCAAAATCTGCTGAAGGACGGAATCTTCGGCAATTCCCTGCTGGTGACTGTACAGTACGTGGTCGTCGGCGTTCCGCTTAAGCTTATTTTCGCCCTGTTCATTGCCATGCTGCTGACCAAGCCGACAAAGCTTCAGGGCTTCTACCGCGCGGTCTACTACATTCCGTCGCTGATCGGCGGATCCGTTGCCGTTGCTCTGGTATGGAAGCAGCTTTTCGGCAGCCGCGGCCCCATTGTCAGCCTGATCAAGGCACTGGGGGCGAGCAATTTTAATTTCTTCGGAAGCACGACCTGGGCTTTTGTTCCCCTGGTGCTCTGCAACGCCTGGCAGTTCGGCTCCTCCATGCTGATCTTTGCCTCGGGCTTAAAGCAGATTCCGAAGGATTACTACGAGGCGGCGGAGATCGACGGAGCCGGGGCGGTAAAGCGTTTCTTCCACATCACCCTGCCGTCGCTCTCCCCGATCATTCTGTTTAACCTGCTCATGCAGCTGATTTCCGGCTTCATGACCTTTACCCAGG
>CAMOGO010000229.1 GCA_946614075.1 uncultured Lachnospiraceae bacterium
ACTCAAGGAAGTTCACGTACTTGGTCTTCGGAGCGCCCTTGAAGTAGTTCGGGTTTGCCTCGTAGCTGATGACACCGTTCTTGAAGCCCTTGAAGATGTACGGGCCTGCGCCGAGCGGCTCAGTCGTCTTGGCGCGGACGATGGAGAGGTCACCTTTCGGGAAACCGAACTTGTTGTTCTCGTAATCATACTGTTCCGGATCGCCGTAGTAGTGAAGCGGAGCGATGTAAACGCCGAGCTGATAGATCAGAGTAGCGTCAACCTTGGTCGCGACGACACGCATGCTGTAATCGCCGGTCTTCTGGATACCGGTGATGGAGTCAGCGGACTCGCCGGTCTTGACGGCTGCGAGATAGTTCTCATAGCCCGGCATAAGGGCGTCGAGGCCGGACTCAGCCTTTTCGGTTTCGATGGCCGTGAGGACATCCGGATAAGCAGCCTTGATCGCTGCCCAGAAGTCTTCGGCGGTTGCATTTTCAGCAAGCTCATAGCCCCAGTTTGCGGCGCATGCTGCGACGGAGTCGCCCTCGGCGTTGTAGCCGGCGGCCTTCACGTAATCGCAGATCTCATTGGCCATCGCAACACCGGCAACATCGATGTCAGCCCAGAACTGCTTCTGTGTAGCTTCATCCCAGTTGGTGAAATCGGTGTTGTCCGGGCCTGCCGCGACAAGGAGGTTCAGAAGGGTCTCCATACCGCTTCTGTAAGCTTCCATGCCTTCGATCGGCTGGGAGAACAGGGTCGTGGAGCCGTCATAGGACGGATCGCAGAGAACGTACATCGAGAAGATGACGTCGTCGATGGTGACCGGCTCGCCGTCGGAGAAGGTCAGGTCATCACGCATGGTAATGTCGTAGAAAACGGTGCCGTCCTCATTCTCGGTGATCTCAAGATCAGCGGGACCATAGTAGGTATAATCGGTGCCGTTGTAAGGAATCGTTTCACCTTCAATACCCTTCTGGACGACCGAGCCCATACGGTCAGATGTGAACAGGGGCAGCTGAGTCATGGATGAAACATCCTGGTCATAAGCTGTCTCTGCGAAGAAGGGTGAGAATTTGCTGCTGAAGTTGCTGTAACCGACGACCAGCGGGGTCTCGCCGTCAGATGTCTGCTCTCCGCCTGCTGCCTCAGTTTCAGCAGCAGATTCAGCCGCCTTGGTTTCAGGTGTCTCTTCTTTTTTGCTTCCGCCGCCGCAGGCTGCCAGAGAACCGACCATAGCCAGGACCACGAGGGAAGCAAGAGCCTTCCTTGCTTTCATGTTATTTGTTCCTCCCTTTTTAGTTTGTGACTGTACAAAGTCATTTCAGCGCAGAAGTAAAGTCCGTCACAAGTGACGATACGCTACCCTAGATTTTATCATAAGCCTTAAAAAATGTCTATATTGTTTTACTGTCAAAGGCCCGCCTTTGTCCATTTTATCTAACATTCTTTACCATTTTGAGGTGTCGGTTTTTTCGAGCCAGGCCCTTGCGGCCTCCGCCACTGTCTTCAGGCAGTCCGCCTCGAAGGGGCTCTCAAGATCCGCCGCCTTAAGAAGGTCTCTGAAGGCACGGCTGCCGCCCATTTTTGTGTAAGCCATATAGTGCTTCCAGGCATTCTCATGATCTTCCTGGTCCATGGCCCAGATCTCCAGGGCCACCGTCTGTGCCAGGCAGTAATCAATATAGTAGAACGGGAAGGAATAGATATGATGCTGCCGCTGCCAGCCCTGGCCTTCACCGTAGAAGGGGATGTCCCCGTCAAGCCTGTGCCAGGGGGTGTACTGCCCCATCAGCTCCTTCCAGACGGCATGGCGCTCGGCCGGCGTCATCTCCGGACGTTCATAAACGATATGCTGGAAATGGTCCACCATGGTGCCGTAGGGAATAAAGGTCAGCGCCGATGCCAGATGGCTGAAGCGGAACTTCTGAGCGTCCGCTCCGAAGAACTGCTCCGACCAGGGCCAGGCCAGGAATTCCATGGACATGGAATGGACCTCGCAGGCCTCCATGCCGGGCCAGATCTGGGATACCGGGATCCTGTCCCTGTTCATATAGCAGGCAAAGGCGTGTCCGCCCTCATGGGTCAGGACCTCCACATCGCCCTGGGTGCCGTTAAAGTTGGCAAAGATAAAGGGCACCCTGTAATCCGGGATTCCGGTACAGTAGCCGCCGCCCTCCTTGCCGTCGGTGGAAAGCAGATCCATCAACTCCCCGTCCAGCATGGTATGGAAGAACTCTGAGGTCTCCGGAGACAATGCGTCATAAAAGCCCTCCGCAGCCTTGATGATATCATCCGCGCTGCCTGCAGGTCTGGGGTTGCCGGTCCTGAATTCCAGGGCATTGTCGGCGAAGCTCATGGGATAGGAAAGACCCAGACGCTGCGCCTGTTTTCTGTAGATATCACAGGCCACCGGCACAATATAGGTCCGGACAGCCTCACGGAACTTCTCCACATCTTCCTTATTATAGGAAGTACGCATCATCCTGTAATAGCCCAGCTCTGTGTAGCCGTCATAGCCCAGCTTGCGGCCGATCTTATCCCTGAGCTTTACCAGCTGGTCATAGAGATCATCCAGCTTTTCCTGATTATCCTTGTACCACTGGCCTTCTGCCTTCCAGGCGGCCAGACGGCGGGCGTCGTCGGCATCGCTCTTCATGGGCGTCATACGGGACAGGGTGCACACCTCGCCCTCAAAGGGGATCTGGGCGGAAGCCAGCAGCTTCTCGTAGGCTCTGACCAGGTCATTCTCCGCCTGCAGCTCACTGATGATCTCAGGGGAGAAGGTCTTCTGCTCCATTTCCGCGTCCACAAACATGACATCGCCGAATTCCTTCTCAAAATCCGGACGGAACCTTGAAGCCAGCATGGCCGCGGTAAAGGCCTGCAGCTCCTCCTGGAGGCTGGGATTGGCCTTATTCCAGAAAGATGCCTCGGCGTCATAGTAGGGATCCCGGGTATCAATAGAGTGCCTGATGGTGACCAGCTCGGCCAGTGTCATCACCTTGCGCTCGTAGCGGTCCTTGTCCAGGAAAACCTGACGGGCCTCCTGATAATCCCCGGCCTTTTCAAGGGCCGCGGTAAAGGCGCGGACCTTTGCCTTCATCTCTTCAAGGTCCGGCCTCTCGTAGGGCATATCCTTAAATTTCATATCTGTTTACCTCTCTTTCAGATACAATAGTCTGCTCCATTATATCGCTTTTGGGCAGATGACTCAAGGCAAAAAGCAAGGCTGCAAAAGGCAGAGATGTCTGTCTTTTACAGCCTCACAAGAAGGGAATTATTATTTAACCTACGATCATTCTACTTCGAAATACTCCGAATCATTTTTTGCGCGCGGGCCGTCACTCTCATAAGTGCCCATTTCCCCGCACTTGGGGCATTTGCCGAAGTCGGCGCCGAACTCTTCCATCATATCCAGCGCATACTCAAACTTGAACCCACATTTCGGACAATGATAGTAGAAATACAGTGCGCCCCAGGTCATTATTTCTTTAACCCGAGGATCTCTCTTGCATCATCCGGAGTAGCAACCTCGTTGCCGAACTCTCTGATGACGC
>CAMOGO010000230.1 GCA_946614075.1 uncultured Lachnospiraceae bacterium
GCCTTTGCAGTGCGGTCAACACGCTCGAATGCGGGCTCCACAGCGGGTGCCTCTTCGGGGACGCGCTCAAAGCCGACCAAAAGGCCGCCTTTTTCCGCGTAGTAGGAGCAAAGACCGGTGGTAGGTCCGATCGCAATCTCGACTTTCTCCCCATACTTTTTCCGGATCAGGTCCGAAAGCTGCACAGCCTCCGTCTCATTCTGGTGGTGGCGGATGATGACCTTGCCGCCTTCGTAGCCGAATTTCTCCATGTTCTTCACGAAGCCGTCAAGAGTGCGGGAAGTCCCCCTGACCTTATCGAGAACCTCGAGCTTTCCTTCGTTGCTCGCGGTGCCGAGGAGGCGGATATTCAAAAGGCCGATTGCCTTGCCAAGGAGAGGATTGATCCGGCCGTTGCGTACAAAGTTCTGGACCGATTTGAGGCTGAAAAGCAGGCAAGTGCTGTCCCGGTAGCGGAGAAGATTGTGGTAAGCCGTCTCCGGCTCAACGCCCATCTCCAACATCTGCACCAGATGATCGATCAGCAGGTGCATACGCGGACCGGTCGCCAGGGAATCGATGACATATACATGGCGGTCCGGATGCTCCTCCTCATACATGCTCTTGGCAGCAATGGCACTGACATAGCTGCCGGACAGCTGGCTGGTGATCGTGATGCAGAATACATCGTCTGCATCGGCAAAGGCCTCAAGCCATTCACCCGGGGCAGGGCAGGAGGTCGAGGTCGCCAGACGGCAAGCATCGATGGAAGCCTGCATAGCAGCCGTATCAATGCCGGGAACATCCTGCCAGTCCTTTCCGTCGATGATAATGTGCATGGGAACCGTTGTATAAAAATCAACCTGAGAGGTCAGAAGATCAGAAGCAGAGTCCGAAATAATTCTGTAAGACATAAAACTCCTTTCCGCCGGCGAGGAATACCGGCCGCACAGTAAAATAGAATAAACACGATGACGTTAAAGCTAAGCTCATCTTGAAGAGAAATGAACCATGCCATCGGTTTTTCAAAAACTGATCACATCGTACATCAGAATTTTCTATATGTCAAGAAAAACCCCAGAATCAGTTTGACGATTTCCTGACTTGGGGTTATGATATAGTGAATGATAAAGCTTCTGGCTTTCTCATGGAGTATTGGAAGGGGGATAGGAGTTTTGAGTGTTTCTGTGTATCAGTTTCACATGCCGAGATATGCTGAAATCCCGACCGTCGGTCTGTATCTGGAGCAGACTGTTTTATATCTGAACAGAGCCTTGGAGCCTCTCGGGTGTCCGGAGATGACACCCTCGATGGTGAGCAACTATGTCAAGAAGGGCTATATCGGAAAGCCCATGAAGAAGCAGTACAATGAAGAGCAGATCGCCCGGCTGTTCTTCCTGGCCGTGGCCAAGCAGGTCCTGGCGATGGATGAGATCGCAGCGCTGTTTGCCATCCAGGTGGAGCAGTACACGCCCGAACGGGCGTACGATTATTTCTGCCGTGAGTTGGAGCAGATGCTGGCCTTTCTTTTCGGCTATGGTGAGGAGCCTGCCGTGATTGGCGAGGATATGCCGCCTGCGAAGAAGATGCTCCGCAGCGTCATCATCGCTGTTTCCCACATCATCTTCCTGCGCCACAGCCTCGAGCTTGCCGGCCATCCCGCACAGCAATAGGCCACGCGGGCACCCGCCACGCTGTGTCAGTTATCACGTGGATTAGTTGTCAAATAGCATTAAAAAGCCCATGTCATATCGGACTGTGAGATATTCTAGCAGAACGATAGACATGGGCTTTGTATACTTTGACAACTTTTCCAACGTAAAAGATCTGGCGTGGCGGGTGTAGGCGTGGTCTACTGCTGGGCGCTACACTTCAACGCGGATCTGGTCGTAGGCGTCCTTCGGGACCCAGACCGAGACGCTTCCGCCCTCGGTAGGGAACTCACCAAAGCCTTCCTCATCGACGAGGACAGGCTCCACGATTTTCTCGGTAGCGTCGTAAAATTCCTGGCCGGCGAACTTCTTGCCGACCTCCATGCGCTTACTGCCGCCATCGTGGTCGGTCAGAACGACGGCGAGACCGGAGCCGGGGTGCTCCTCATCGCCCTCCATTGTCCACCCGATCAGGTTGTCATCATCCAGGTAATCGTGCAGAGTACCGTAGACGGAGATCTGACGCAGATGAAGCATCTTGGCCAGGTGCAGAACCGGTGGAATATTGAAAGCAGGAATACCGTAGTAGTCGCCGTAAAAGACACAGGGGATGCCCTGCGGCCGCAGCAGAATGCAGGCGTAAGCCAGCGGCTTGAACCATTCGTGGACAAAGGAGCTGAGCGCCTGTCCGGGCTCGGTGTCGTGATTGTCTACGAAGGTGACCGCATTGTCGGGGCGGGTGCCTACCAGGGTGCCGTCAAACATATTGCGCAGAGGGAAGTTCCCGTCGGACTGCGACGCCTCGCGGAAGTGAAAGTGCAGCGGTACATCAAAGAGGGAAATCGCATTTTCCTGCACATCCAGGTAGTTCGTGAGTCGGTCGAGCTCAGGACTCCAGTACTCACCGACAACGAAAAGGTCACGTCCGGCGTAAGCGCGGATGTCCTTCAGCCAGTCGCGGTAAAAATCGAAGCCGATGTGCTTGACGGCATCCAGACGCAGGCCGTCCATGTGGATCTGGTCATAGTACCAGCGGCCCCAGCGGTGCAGCTCGGCGATGACCTCAGGATCCTGAGTATCGACATCGGCGCCCATCAGATAGTCGTAGTTGCCGTTTTCCGGATCGGTCTGGGCATTCCACTCTTTGCCGGAGACCAGGTACACGCCGTTCTCGCCGGTCGCTTCGTCCCTGTCGGTGCCGGTAAAGTGATCCTTGTTCCAGGTGAAGTCGGAGTATTTTCCGTCTCGTCCCGGGAAGGTGAAGGAGGTCCAGGCCTGGATGGTCTTTTCCTTGCCAATGATCTCGTTCCGGTTCTCCGGGTTGGTCGGGACGACCTGCACGTCTTCGACGGCGTCGGCTCCCATACGATGGTTCAAGACGATATCGGCCAGAACCTCAATGCCGTTATCCTGAAATGCTTTTACTGCTTCTTTATATTCATCTGCGGTACCGTATTTGGTTCGTACGGTTCCCTTCTGATCAAATTCGCCAAGGTCGTACAGGTCATAGACTCCGTAGCCGACATCCTTGCTGGAGGTTCCCTTGAAAGCGGGAGGCAGCCATACCATATTAAAGCCGGCCTTTGCCAGGGAGTCCGCCTGAGCGGTGCAGCGCTTCCAGCCAAGCCCGTCGTCGGGGGCGTTCCATTCGAAATACTGTATCATGGTTTTGTTATTCTTCAAAAGAAATCACCTCACTTTGCTTGCAAGCATAATCGACCATGTATCCGAAATGTATACAATATGGAATGCCCGATAATTAATGAAAGAAAAAACCTCTCAGAACTTTTTTATTTTTCTGCTTGACAATTAGAGGCGCCTGCGTTATATTACACAAGTCGGCGCCGAAAGCGCTCGCGGATGCTAATGTAGCTCAGGTGGTAGAGCACTTCATTGGTAATGAAGAGGTCA
>CAMOGO010000231.1 GCA_946614075.1 uncultured Lachnospiraceae bacterium
GCCGTTTTGTCAGCAGCTGCCTTGTCGGCTTCTGTCACCTCGGATTTCATGGTCAGCTGGATTCTCTTTCTCTCCAGGTCAACGTCGAGCACGCGGACATCGACGATATCACCGACCTTGACGACCTCCATCGGGCTCTTGACAAAGCGGTCCGACATCTGGGACAGGTGGACCAGGCCATCCTGATGCACGCCGATGTCGACGAAGGCGCCGAAATCCGTGACGTTGCGGACGGTTCCCTTCAGGGCCATGCCAGGTTTCAAATCCTTCATCTCGAGGATGTCAGAGCGCAGGATCGGCTTCGGCATCTCCTCACGGGGGTCGCGGGAGGGCTTCTCAAGCTCCTTCAGGATATCTTCGCAGGTCATCTCGCCGATATTCAGCTTCTCGGCCAGGGCACGGATATCCGTGACCTGTCTGCGGATATTCTGGCAGCCGCCGTTTGTGATATCTGCAGGAGTGTGACCCAGCATCGAAAGGATCTGCCCGGCGGCCTCATAGCTCTCCGGGTGAACGGCCGAGGCGTCGAGCGGATTCGTCCCGTCGAAAATGCGCAGGAAGCCGGCGCACTGCTCAAAGGCCTTCGGCCCAAGCTTCTCCACCTTCAACAGCTCGCGGCGGGAACGGAAACGACCGTTCTTCTCGCGGTAAGCCACGATGTTCTTTGCCGTTGTCTTGGTGATGCCGGAGACATACTCCAAAAGCGGTGCGGAAGCGGTATTCAGGTCGACACCGACACTGTTGACGCAGTCCTCGACAACGCCCTGCAGCGACTCGCCGAGCTTTTTCTGATTCATATCGTGCTGATACTGTCCGACGCCGATGGCCTTCGGATCGATCTTGACCAGCTCGGCCAGCGGATCCTGAAGACGTCTGGCGATGGACGCCGCGCTTCTCTGTCCTACGTCAAACTGCGGGAACTCCTCGGTTGCCAGCTTGCTGGCTGAGTAAACCGACGCGCCTGCCTCATTGACGATGACATACTGCAGGCCGCCGCCGACCTCCTTGATCAGATCGACGATGACTGCCTCAGACTCACGGGAGGCTGTGCCGTTTCCGACAGAGATCAGGGTTATCCCGTATTTTTTAATCAGCGCCTTTAAGACGCGCTTAGCCTCCTCGACCTTAAACTGCGGAGCCGTTGGATAAATGACGACGGTATCCAGCACCTTGCCGGTGGGGTCCACAACAGCCAGCTTGCAGCCGGTACGGAAGGCCGGGTCCCAGCCGAGGACGACTCGTCCCGGGATCGGGGGCTGCATCAGCAGCTGCTTCAGGTTTTTATCAAAGACCTCGATCGCACTGTTTTCCGCGCGCTCGGTCATCTCATTCCGGATGTCTCTTTCGATCGCCGGGAAGATCAGCCGCTTGTAGCTGTCCGCGATCGCTGCCTCAAGGATCGGCGTGGTTTCCGGATTATCCTTGTGGATCATCTGCTTCTTCAGATAGCGCAGGATATCCTCCTCCGGTGCGACGACCTTGACCGCAAGAGCTTTCTCCTTCTCGCCTCGGTTGATCGCCAGGATACGGTAGCCGGCTGCCTTCTTGACCGCCTCCTCGTAGGTGAAATACATCTCGTAGGTGCGGTCCTTATTCTCCTCGCGGCCCTCGGTCTGCCACATGCCGCGCTCCCAGACCGCCTCACGGATATGCTGGC
The DNA here is from genome assembly GCA_946614075.1 of uncultured Lachnospiraceae bacterium. Next base: position 1,658 of record CAMOGO010000231.1, read on the forward strand.
GGAAATCGGCGTTGTCCGAAACCTGCTCAGCCAGGATGTCCTGGGCGCCGGCGATGGCCGCCTTTGCGTCCGCCACTCCCTTTTCCTCGGAGACATAGTCCAGCGCCAGTGTGAGAATCGGGGCGGAAGGTGCTTCCTCTGCGATGATCTGAGCCAAAGGCGCAAGGCCCTTTTCCTTCGCGATCATGGCGCGGGTACGGCGCTTCGGACGGTACGGCAGATACAGGTCATCGACCGCGACCTGCGTCATCGCATCCTCGATCTTTTTCCTCAGCTCAGGAGTCAGCGCTCCCTGCTCCTCGATCGTCGCAAGGACTGTCGCCTTTTTCTCCTCGAGATTCCGAAGATACGTAAGCCTCTCATCCAGGGTACGCAGCACCTCATCGTTTAAAGCGCCTGTCACTTCCTTGCGGTAGCGGGCGATGAAAGGGATCGTATTCCCCTCGTCGATCAGACCGACTGCCGCCTCCACCTGTGTTCTCTTTACACCAAGCTCTGTTGTCAGAACTCCGATAATATCCATGTTTACCTCTCTTTTTTCAGCCGAAATAGGCGGCCATATCTTCTATGACCGCCGTTTCCTTACTCTGTAGTGCAATCCAATTCTGTCATCTATGACGTATAGGAAGACAGATCAAAGGAATCGTGAAGGGCTCTCATAGCCCGCTCTGTATCTGCTTCATCGATCAGAACCGTAATCCGGATCTCGGAGGTGCTGATCATGTTGATGTTGATGTCGCTGTTGTACAGGGACTCAAACATCTTGGCCGTAACGCCCGGGTGCGTCGCCATACCGGCGCCGACAACGGAAACCTTCGCGACATGCTCATTGTAATCAATGGCCTCTGCCGTGAAGCGCTGCTGATTATCCCTCAGGGTATCGAGCGTCAGCGTCAGATCCGTCCTCTGGACAGTAAAGGAAATGTCCTTATTCCCATCGCGTCCGATCGACTGCAGGATCATATCGACATTGATGCCCTTCTTTGCAAGCTCTGCGAAAACCGCAAAAGCGATGCCCGGCTTATCCTTGACTCCGATCAGAGAGATCCGGGCGGTATTCTTATCGGCGGCAATTCCGCTGACCAACATTCTTTCCATTCTAACGTCCTCCTTTACGACAGTCCCCTCGTTGCGATTCAGGCTGGAGCGGACGATCAACTGTACACCGTATTTCTTGGCAAGCTCAACGGAACGGTTGTGAAGCACCTTGGCTCCCAGACTTGCCAGCTCCAGCATCTCGTCATAGGTAATCTCGGTCATCTTCCGGGCTTCCGGAACCACTCTCGGATCTGCCGTATAGACGCCGTCCACGTCGGTGAAGATCTCACAGACATCGGCATGAAGAGCCGCTGCCAAGGCGACCGCTGTCGTATCGGAGCCGCCGCGTCCGAGTGTCGTGACATCGTCGTATTTATTGACTCCCTGGAAGCCGGTGACAATGACGATCTTGCGATTCTCAAGCTCTGCATTGATACGATCGGTATCAATCTTTTTCAGAAGAGCGGAACCATACTGCCGGTTCGTATGCATCGCAACCTGAAATGCATTCAGGGAGATCGCCGGGACCCCCAGAGCGCCCATGGCCATGGCCATCAAAGCAACGGAAATCTGCTCACCGGTGGAGATCAGCATATCAACCTCTCTCTTGGATGCACGCGGATTGATCTCGGCAGCTTTGGCCAGCAGCCCGTCCGTCGTCTTTCCCATTGCGGAAAGGACGACTACCACATCATGTCCCTTCTGGTAATCCTCGATGCATCGCTTTGCCACGTTGAAAATGCGATCCTTATCCGCGACAGAGCTTCCGCCGAATTTTTTTACTATTAACATATCTGTCCTCCTATTGCTGTGTCCGATAAATCATACACTCGAATTAAATAGCC
>CAMOGO010000232.1 GCA_946614075.1 uncultured Lachnospiraceae bacterium
CGCGAAGGCGCGGGGGAGGATCTATCATTATGGCAAATAAACGCAGAAAGCGCAAAAAGCATCATTATGTCCGCAATTTCTTTTTGCTGATCCTGCTGCTTTTCGTCCTGGCTGTGATCGGCGGCGTAGGCTTTGTTATGTATAAAGGCATTCCGGATCAGGTTGTTGCGATGAAGGAGGAGGCAGACAAAATCGTCAGTGACTCCGACTGGGCAACCTTCGTGCCGGACAAGGCCGGCTCCATCTACGATGTCTACGGCAATGTCATTACCGAAATGACGACCGACAAGAATGGCGAGTATGTCGAGTACGCAGACATACCGGACGCCTTCGCCAAGGCTATGATCAGCACCGAGGACCGCAAGTTCTATGAGCATAATGGCATTGATCTCAAGGCCATGGCGCGTGCCCTGCAGGCCTATATCAAGAACAGCGGCACCATCACCCAGGGCGGCAGCACCATTACACAGCAGCTGGCCAAAAATGTTTTCCTGACCGGCGTGCAGACCTGGGAGCGAAAGGTCCAGGAAATGTTCATCGCCATGGACCTGGAGCAAAAGTACAGCAAAGACGACATTATGGAGTTTTATCTGAACAATATCTACTTTGCCAATGGTTACTACGGAATCCAGGCCGCCTGCACCGGCTATTTCAATTGTGAGCTTAAGGATCTGAGCCTTTCACAGATTGCCCTGCTCTGCGCGATTCCTAACAGCCCCTCCTATTACGACCCGGTCGTCAACATGGAAAACACGCTCGAGCGCCGCGACCTGATGCTGAGCAATATGCTTAGTGAAGGCTATATCAGTCAGGCCGAGTATGATCAGGCTGTAAACGAAGAAATCACCCTGGATCTCTCCGGCAATAAGGCGGCTGTCATCCACAACTATGTTGACACCTTTGCCTACCATTGCGCGGCGGAAGCCTTGATGGATGCAGAGGGCTTTGAATTTCAGTACGATTTTTCCTCTGACTCTGCCCGTGAAAGCTATGAGGCAAAGTATGATGAAGAGTATGCCCAGTGCATGGCAGAGCTTTACTCCGGGAAATACAACCTTTATACCTCCATCGACATGAGCATACAGCGGGCCCTGCAGAGGGCCATCGACGAAGGAATGGAGGAGTTTACGGATACCTCCGAGGAGGACGGCGATTATCTGATGCAGAGCGCAGGCGTATGTGTCGACAATATGACAGGCTATGTGACTGCCATTGTCGGCGGCCGCAGCAATCATAATCTTTCCGGCTATACCCTCAACCGCGCTTACCAGAGTTTCCGTCAGCCCGGCAGCTCCATCAAGCCTCTGATCGACTATACCCCCGCCTTTGAGAAAGAGTTCACGCCCTCCTCCATCGTGGAGGATAAGGAGATCGAAAACGGGCCCAAGAACGCGGAGAATATGTTCTTCGGCAAGGTGACCATCCGCACGGCCGTATACCTTTCCCTCAACACGGTTGCCTGGCAGATGTTCCAGGATCTGGGACCTGAGCACTGTCTCTCCTACATCAAGAAAATGCATTTCTCCAAGATCGTAGACGCTGACGTTGCGCCGGCCGTTTCGATCGGCGGCATGACCCACGGCGTCTCCCCGCTGGAGATGACGACCGCTTACGCGGCTCTGGAAAACGACGGCATTTATCGCGGTGCATCCTGCATCATGCAGATCACCGATTATTCCGGCAATGTAATCTATTCCAGCAATCCGGAAAATGTCAAGGTCTATCAGACCGAAAGTGCTCGTATGATGACCGATGTCCTGAAGGGTGTCATCGAAGACTATCAGGGAACTGCCTACGGACTGGCCCTGAACAACGGAATGCCTGCCGCAGGCAAGACCGGCACTACCGATGAAGGCCGCGACGGCTGGTTTGTCGGCTATACCAAATACTACACCACCGGCATCTGGGTCGGAAACGACACGCCGGAGGCCATGGAAGAGCTGATGGGCGCCACCTATCCCGGTCACATCTGGCAAGCCTTTATGAATGTCATCCATGAGGGTCTGGTTCCGGTCGATTTCCCGGAATATAAGGATAAAGAGGCAACTACCTCTTACAGCACCGCAAAAAAAGAGAAAGAAACTAAGAAAAAGGAAACAGAAACGGAGAAGGAGACCGAGAAGGCCCCTGCGGAGACGACCGCACCGGAAACCTCTGCTCCTGTGGAAACACAGGCTCCTGTGGAGACCGAGCCTTATATCGAAACCGAGGCGCAAACATTTCCTCCTGAAACCTCTGCCCCTGTTGAAACACAGGCTCCCGTGGAAACAGAGCCTTATATAGAACCAGAACCGCCCACCGAGCCCGTAACGCCGGTTACGGATTCCACGCAGCGTATAAAACATGGTTCCTGAACAAAGAAATGCCATCATTCTCTTTCCCGGATGATGGCATTGTTCACGTTTTCGGAATTGACATCTCGTTTTCGACAGAAAGGACTATTTATGAATAAACTATATACACGTATAAACCGTTCTGACTATCTGTGGATTATTTTCGGCACCGCTCTGATGGCGGCCTCCGCCAATCTGCTCTTCTCCCCTGCCAACATGGTGCCCGGAGGTTTTACCGGTCTTGCCATGCTGATGCAGAGAATCACAGAGCCTGTCATCCCTGGCGGTCTTCCCCTGTGGGCGGGCAATGTAATCCTCAATGTTCCCCTGATCCTTTTATCCATCAAGATCCGCGGCTGGTACTTCATCAAGAGAACCTTTCTGGCTTCCCTTCTTTTCTCTGTATGGCTCTACATCATCCCGGAATACAGCATTCCGGAGATCGATGCCTTTTTGACCGCGGCCATGGGCGGAAGCCTGATGGGCATCGGAATTGGCATGGTCTTTTTCGGCAAGGCCACGACCGGGGGCACCGATACGCTGGCGGCTCTCATCCAGCACGCCCTGCCCCACTTGAGCGCAGCCAAAATCCTGCCTGTCCTGGATGGTCTGATCATCCTTCTTTCCGTATGGATCGTCGGCTTTCACATCTCCATGTATGCAGTTGTTTCCGTTGTTCTTGCGAGCAGGATCGCAGATACTCTGATCGGGTCTTTCCGAAACGCCTACCTGGCCTACATCATCTCAGATCAGCACGAAGCCATCGCCCATTCCATCATGTACGACCTTGAGCGGGGACTGACGCTTCTTCCCGGCACCGGCATGTATACCAATTCGGACCGGCCGGTTCTTTTCTGCGCTGTCTCCAGAAAACAAGCAGTCCTGCTCAAAGAACTCGTCTATGAGCAGGACCCTGATGCCTTTATGATCCTTACAGACGCGGCCGAAATCCGCGGTGAAGGATTTTTACAGTATTCAAAAGAGGAATTCTAAAGATCCAGCTTCAGATCATTTTCCTTGATCCAGCCGATCTTGCGGAAGAAAAGTCCGAAAAGCCAGGTCAGAAGACCGGGAAGAATGAAGCAGATCAGGAGCAGACCAATCCAGTCTCCTGCTGTGATGGCTGCCTTTGTTCCGGCCTCAATGTCTGCCAGCCAGCCGGTATATACGCCGATCTGTCCTACCAGGCCGCAGGTACCCATGCCG
>CAMOGO010000233.1 GCA_946614075.1 uncultured Lachnospiraceae bacterium
GGCAACCTGCCTTGGCGGTGCGATCCGTGATCCGCTGTCGGGACGTACCTATGTTTATCAGGCCATGCGTGTGACCGGCGCGGCCGATCCGACCGTTCCGGTGGGAGAGACCATGCAGGGCAAGCTGCCGCAGAAGAAGCTGGTTCAGGATGCGGCTCACGGCTACAGCTCCTACGGTAACCAGATCGGTCTGGCGACGGGCTATGTCAAGGGGCTTTCCCATCCGGGCTATGCGGCCAAGAGAATGGAGATCGGTGCGGTCATGGGTGCGGCTCCGAGACGTGCTGTCAAGCGTCTGACCTCCGATCCGGGCGATGTGATCATCCTGCTTGGCGGACGGACCGGACGTGACGGCTGCGGCGGTGCGACGGGTTCCTCGAAGAAGCACCAGATTTCCTCCCTGGATACCTGCGGCGCAGAGGTCCAGAAGGGTAATCCTCCGACCGAGAGAAAGCTGCAGAGACTGTTCCGCCGTGAGGAGGTAAGCCTCCTGATCCGTAAGTGCAATGACTTCGGTGCAGGCGGTGTGTCGGTTGCGATCGGTGAGCTGGCAGATGGTCTGGACATCAATCTGGACCTGGTTCCGAAGAAATATGCCGGTCTGGACGGGACGGAGATCGCGATCTCCGAGTCTCAGGAGAGAATGGCCGTCGTTGTCGACCCGAAGGATGTAGATGCCTTCCTGGCTTATTCCGCAGAGGAGAACCTGGAGGCTACGCCTGTGGCTGTCGTCACGGAGTCTCCGAGACTGGTCATGCACTGGAGAGGGAAGACGATCGTTGACCTGAGCCGTGCATTCCTGGATACCAACGGTGCCCATCAGGAGACCAGCGTCGTCGTGGAGGTTCCTTCCAGGAAGGATAATCCGCTGGATGAGAAGCCGGAGATTACCGATGTCGAGGCGGCATGGAAGGATTGCCTGAGCGATCTGAATGTCTGCTCGCAGAAAGGTCTGGTGGAGAGATTTGACTCCTCGATCGGCGCAGCATCCGTCCTGATGCCTTATGGCGGCAAGTTCCAGATGACCGAGACGCAGACCATGATCGCAAAGGTTCCCGTGGCGACCGGCAAGTCCGACACGGTCACGATGATGAGCTATGGATTTGATCCGTATCTGTCGTCCTGGAGCCCTTACCATGGAGCAGCGTTCGCGGTGGTAACTTCCGTTTCCAAGATCGCGGCTGCCGGCGGTGATACGACGAAGATCCGTTTCTCCTTCCAGGAGTATTTCAAGAGAATGACAGAGGATCCGAAGCGCTGGGGCGCACCTTTCTCGGCTCTTCTGGGTGCCTACGAGGCACAGATCGGACTGGGCCTTCCGTCGATCGGCGGCAAGGACAGTATGTCGGGCTCCTTCGAGGATCTGGATGTACCGCCGACGCTCGTTTCCTTCGCGGTGGACGTAGCAGACGGCCGGAAGATCCTGACGCCTGAGTTCAAGCAGGCAGGCGACAAGCTGGTCCTGTACCGGATCGAAAGAGACGCATACGACCGTCCGGATTATGAGAAGATCAAGGGCCTGTACGCAGACCTTTATGAGGATATTCAGGCAGGAAAGATCGTTTCCGCCTATGTGGTAGAGCGTCACGGTATCGCAGAGGCGATTTCCAAGATGGCCTTCGGAAACCGGATCGGCGTGCAGGTAAGCGAGCTTCTGGATGAGTCAGAGCTTTTCGCCCCCGGATACGGCGATATCCTGGTAGAGCTTGCTCCTGGAATCGAGAACGAGGGCTTTGCGGACGCAGAAGGCGCGGTCAAGGTTGTTCCTTGCGAGTGCCGGGTTAAGGCTCCTGGCATCCTGGTCGGCGAGACGATCGCGGATGAGGCTATCTGCTACAAGGGCATCCGGATGGCACTTTCCGACCTGCAGGCAGAATGGGAAGCTCCTCTGGAGAAGATCTTCCCGACGCACTCCGGCGTAAAGCAGGAGAGCCTTAAGGATCCCGTTTACCGGACAAAGGACATCTATGTCTGCAAACATAAGGTTGCTAAGCCGACCGTCTTTATCCCGGTATTCCCCGGCACGAACTGCGAGTACGATAGCGCGAAGGCCTTCGAGGCTGCCGGTGCTGACGTGATCACGCAGGTCTTTAGGAACCAGAACGCGGAGGATATCCGAGGTTCGGTTGAGGCCTTTGAGAAGGGCATTGCCAAAGCACAGATCATCATGTTCCCCGGCGGTTTCTCCGCTGGCGACGAGCCGGAGGGCTCTGCGAAGTTCTTCGCGACCGCGTTCCGCAACGACCGGATCCGCGAGGCAGTCATGAAGCTCATTCATGAGCGCGACGGACTGGCCCTTGGTATCTGCAACGGCTTCCAGGCTCTGATCAAGCTCGGACTGGTCCCGTACGGAGAGATCCGTCCGCAGACACCGGATTCACCGACTCTGACCTACAACCACATCGGACGCCATATTTCCAAGATGGTCTACCTGAAGGTGGTAAGCAACAAATCGCCTTGGCTTTCCGGCTGCGAGACCGGCGCTGTCTACACGAACCCGGCTTCGCACGGTGAGGGACGCTTTGTCGCAAACGACGAGTGGCTGGACAAGCTCTTTGCCAATGGACAGGTGGCGACACGCTACGTGGATGAGTTTGGGAATCCGACCATGGATGAGGCATGGAACCCGAATGGCTCCTACCGGGCAATCGAGGGTATCCTGAGTCCGGATGGCCGTGTCCTTGGCAAGATGGCGCACGCAGAGCGCCGCGGCGACCTGGTTGCCCAGAATATTACCGGCGACCAGAATATGCATTTATTTGAAAGCGGTGTCCGTTACTTTGAGTAACGGCCCCGCATGGGTATGATTTCTGCCAGACATAAGAGAAACATAAAGAGGCAGGTATTACATCTACAACAGTTTTTCTGATTCGCCTGGAGAAGAAATAAAGATTCAGGAGGTACAAAACGATGAAGAAGACAGAGGTCTGTTACAAGACTTTTGTGGAGATTCTGAAAGAGGAGCTGGTTCCTGCAATGGGGTGCACGGAGCCGATCGCCGTTGCCTTTGCGGCAGCAAAAGCAAGAGAAGTTCTCGGCAGGATGCCGGAGAGAGTCGAGCTTGACTGCAGCGGCAACATCATCAAAAACGTAAAGAGCGTAGTAGTTCCGAATACGAACGGTGAGAAAGGCCTGAAGATCGCGACAGCGGCAGGCCTGATCGCCGGAAAGGCTGAGAAGGAGCTGGAGGTTATCTCCGAGGCTACCGAGGAACAGAAGAAGCAGATGAAGGAGTTCGCCGAGAGCGGCGTGATCAAGCTTGGTGTTACCACATCCGGCCTGAAGTTTGATATTCTGATCAAGCTGTACGCAGGCGAGGATACCGTAGTCTGCCGTGTCGCTGTAAACCACACCAATATCGTCTATCTGGCGAAAAACGATGAGGTCCTGATCGACCGTGGCGAGCCGGCAGGCAATACCGCATGGAACACCGATCGTTCTTTGCTGAACGTTGAGGATATCGTGGACTTCGCAAACACCGTGGATCTTGACGATGTCCGTGAGATCCTGGACCGCCAGATCAATTACAACATGGC
>CAMOGO010000234.1 GCA_946614075.1 uncultured Lachnospiraceae bacterium
CGCCGCTCCTACCCGGAGATTTTCCCGGGGGAAAGACCCAGAAAGAGTCTGCGGCCGCTGGAAGGCACCGGTGCGCCCGCTTTCCTGGTCTCCGTGGAGAAGGAGGAGCAGCTGGTCGAGGCACTGGCTACGCCGGAAGTGACCGGGATTCTGCTCGATTCCGAGATGGCGATTTCTCCCGAAAGACGACCAAACGATCCGGCTCTTTCCGATGAGCGGCTTTCGTTCTGGCGGTCATTTGTAAACAAATGCCATCAATCCGGAAAAAAGGCTTATCTGTCCCTTCCTTATATTTTTCGGATACAATCCCGCGTAGAATATAAGATGAGATGGAAAGAGATCACGGAGATGGGATTTGACGGGATCTCGGCAAGAACCATCGATGAGGCGGGCTTTGTAAAGGAACAGGGATTTGCCGGAGACCTTTTGGGCGACAGCTCTTTATACACCTGGAGCCGCATGGCGAGGGAGGAATGGGAGAGTCTGTTTGGCATTTCTTCTTTTACAGCGCCTCTGGAAGTCCACTCCCGTGACCTGTCCGGGCGTGGCCTTCACGACGACGCATTGGTGATCTACGGCTATATTCCCATGATGGTAACGGCAAACTGTGTCCGGCAGAATTTCGGCGGATGCACGAAAATGCCCTCCTATCAGGAGCTAAAGGACCGGATGGGAGAGACCTTCCCGGTTCACTGTCAGTGCGTCTCCTGCTACAATGTTATCTTCAACAGCCGCCCGCTGTCCTTCCTGGGCTACCGGGATGCCGTAAGGGCTTTGGCACCTGCGGCGCTACGTATGAATTTCACGGTGGAGGGGGGAGCCGAGACCAGAAAACTCCTCGATGAGTATGCGGCCGTTTATTTCCGCGGCGGGGAGGACCATGTCCCCGGTGGAATATTCACACGCGGGCATTTTAAAAAGGGAGTCGAATAAGACGTGCATCATCTGATCATAAAGGTTTCCGGATATCTGCTGATATTGCTGATTCTATTCTATACGGTCTTCACGCTTTCGTATTTTCGGATGCGGACCCATGAGGGCCGTACCTGGATCAGCTCCTGTCAGCGATTTTTTCTTTTCAGCCTTGATACCTTAGGCTTCCTGGTGCTGTATCTGCAGACCGAGAATATGCAGATCCTCATCCTGTACGGGTTTCAGCTCGTTTTCCTGATCGCGTATATGGTACTCTGGAAAAACCTGTATCCGAAGGCTTCCCGTATGATCCTGAACAATATGCTGCTGCTCTTAAGCATCGGCTTTATCGTCCAGACTCGTCTGGACCTGGACAAATCCATGCGGCAGTTTCTGATCGTTCTGGGCTCCGGCGTCGTAAGCCTTTTCGTGCCGGTCGTCATCGCCCGGATGAAGAAGCTCCAGAAGGGAGCCATCCTCTACGGACTGGCCGGCATCGCTTTGCTGGGAGTCGTCCTGGTGGCGGGAGGCACCGAATACGGAGCAAAGCTTTCCATCGGCATCGGAGGCTTTTCCCTGCAGCCGTCGGAATTTGTCAAGCTGATCTTTGTATTTTTCGTGGCCGCCATGCTGAAGGAGGGTTCCTCCTTCTTACGCATCGCTGTGACGACGGTCCTGGCAGGCGCACATGTCATTCTTCTTGTGCTTTCCAGGGACCTGGGTACCGCGCTGATTTTCTTTTTCACCTATATCTGGATGCTCTATCTGGCCACGCATAAGCTGAGATATTCCCTGGCAGGCATGGCGGCGGGGGCCGTAGCCGCGGTCGGAGCGTATCATCTGTTTACTCATGTGCAGACCCGAGTATCGGTCTGGCAGAATCCATGGGCGGACCCGACCGGAGATGGCTGGCAGATCCTGCAGTCGCTGTTTGCCGTGGGTACCGGCGGATGGCTGGGATTCGGGCTTGGCGAGGTCGCCGCCACGACGATACCGGTCGTGACGAAAGACTTTGTCTTTTCCGCGATCGCCGAAGAGCTCGGAGGCATCTTTGCCCTCTGCCTGGTCTTTGTCAGTGTAGAGTGCATCATGCAGTTTCTCTGGATTGCAGGCAGGATCCGCGACCGCTTTTCCAAGCTCGTGGTTTGCGGACTGGCGGTCCTTTACGGATGCCAGATTTTCATCAATGTGGCAGGCGTGACGAAAATGATCCCGTCGACCGGGCTGACGTATCCGCTCGTCAGCTACGGAGGAAGCTCCATGCTGGCAACCTTCCTGATGTTTTCGATCATTCAGGGGTATCATGTGAGAATGGAGGATGAGGAGGAAGAATTTGAAGAACAACGCAGGAAAAAAGCGCGGGGAGCCGGAATTCTCCGAAATCGACTACACCGAATACGTGAGATGGAACGTAGATCCCGGTGAATTGGCAGAAGATGCGGATGAATATGACGAGGACACCGAGGAATATGACGACGATCCCGATGAAATGTACGAAGACCGGGAGGAGTCAGAGAAGGACCGGAAAAAACTGAACCGGGAAATCCGCGTCATCGTCTGTTTCTTTCTGCTTCTGTTCGGAGGCTTCTTTGCGTACTTTATCTATTTTGTGAATGTGGGGAGCGATTCCTACGTCACCAGTCCTTATAACAAAAGACATACGATCCTCGCGGAGTCGATCGTACGCGGCGATATCCTGGGAAGCGGCGGAGAGGTGCTGGCTTCCACGAGTGTTGGGGAGGATGGCACCGAGACGCGCACCTACCCCTACGGCAGATTGTTTTCCCATGCGGTAGGCTACGCGTCCAATGGAAGAAGCGGGATCGAGGCGAATTTCAATTATTATCTGCTGGACTCCCACGATAACCTGGCAGAGAGGATCCGAAAGGACCTGCAGGATGAGAAAAACATCGGGGACAGCGTCGTGACGACCCTGGATGTGGCGCTTCAGCAGGTGGCGGCGCAGGCTATGGGCGGCTACCGGGGAGCCGTTATCGCAATCGAGCCTTCGACGGGAAGGGTGCTGGCGATGGTGTCGGCTCCGGATTTCGACCCGAATACGATCGAGAGTGACTGGGAGACGCTGACGGAGGATCCGAATGGAGAGGCGCGGCTTCTGAACCGGGCCACACAGGGAAAATATCCGCCGGGCTCGACCTTCAAGATCGTAACGCTCACCGCCTATCTCAGGGAGCATGGGATGGGGTCGGTGCTGGCTTATCAGTACGACTGCTACGGAAGCTACTCGGACGGGAATGTGTCCATACCCTGCTTTAACGGACATGAACACGGGCATGAAACGCTGGAGAATGCGTTTGCGAATTCCTGCAACGCCGCCTTCTGCGACATCGGAATGGCGGTCGATCCGGCCTTTTTCCGGAAGACGGCCGAAAGCCTGTTTTTCAACCAGACCTTTGATTTTTCCCTGGCCACCTCATCGGGCACCTTTACGCTGGATGAGAATTCCGACAGCTGGGCTATCATGCAGACGGCCATCGGACAGGGAGAAACCCTGGTGACGCCGCTTCAGATGGCGCTGATCACCTGCGGGATCGCGAATGGCGGCGTAGTCCGTACGCCTTATATCGTCGATCACATCGTGAATGCGTCCGGCG
>CAMOGO010000235.1 GCA_946614075.1 uncultured Lachnospiraceae bacterium
CAGGCGCAGGTGCAGATAGATGGCGTAGATGATCCAGGTGATCAATGCCCAGGTTTCCTTGGGATCCCAGGACCAGTAGCTGCCCCAGGCCTGCTCTGCCCAGATCGCGCCGGTGATGATGACGAAGGTCAGGAAGAGGAAGCCGAGCGAGACCGTGCGATAGCTGATCATATCGAGCTTCTCCTCCTCCGGCATGTTCCGCTGCCAGAACTCCGTGTCCTTCATGCGGCCCCGGAGCAGGTACAGGATCGAGACGGCAAACGAGACGCCGAAAGCTCCGTAGGAGATGACCGCGGTCAAAACGTGAAAGGCGAGCCAGCCGCTTTTTAAAGCCGGCATCAGTTCACGGATCTCCCGGTTCTGCATGGCGGCATAGCCAATGATCAGGAAGACGACCGGCGCGACGATCACACCCATGGCCAGGAAACGGAAGCGCAGCAGGAATATCAGGAAGCACAGGGAGATGCCCCACGCGAAGCTGCTGGCAAACTCGTACTGATTGGTGAGCGGAAGGCGGCCGGCGGCAAGCCCTCTGGCAGCCAGTGTCAGGGTATGCAGGAGAAACGCCACCGCAAAAAGATACTTGCCCGCCGTTCCCATCTTGTCCTTCTTCAGGGCGAAAAACAGGAAAAAACAGGCCATCGAGGCAAAATACAGAGCCATTGTCCCATAAAGGAGGCCTGTCTCCAGATGAATCAAACTTTCTGTACTCATACTCATTCCTTTCCTTCTATGAATACCTATTTACTTCCGTCTTTCCCCCCGCCGCAAGAACCTTCGATTTCAGATCCTCAGCAAAGAGAACGCCGCCCTTCCGGCTGTATCCGCTGATCCGATAGCCTCCTTCCGGGAGCTCCTGTGCAAATACCTCCGCCGTCTGGAAATAGAACGTCAGCAGCAGGGCTGCCATCAGGATCAGTCCTCCGATCAGCGCAAGCCACGCGTAAGGATCCCGCTTCACCTGGATCAGCGTATAGTTCTGCGGCTCCGAGAACCGGACCGTGTACTCGTCAATGGTGATCTCCTGCCCCTCGAGCAGGACATTCATGCCGAGAATCTGCTCATTGTAATACAGGATATACAGGTAAGCGGGATTCCGGATCACAGAGGACGCCGTCGCCGGCATACCGGAGGAGCTCATCACGTAATCCGGGTAAAGGTTTCTCAGATACACGACCAGTCCGGGCTCGTCCGCCACCTCGATGGTCTCGCCGACGCACAGGACCTCCTGCTGCCTAAGCTCGCCGGAACGCAGGATGGAAACGGTCGCCGCAAAGCCGGTGGAATTCTGGTACATCTTCATCCCGAAGAGGCTTAAGGGATGGTTCACGCTCGCCTGTCCGCTCCGGGAGGCGCCGGTCTTATCATTTGTCACCGTCAGCTCCGCCACGTACTGATCCACCGTTTCCTCGTCGAGCATCCGGATGTCAAAGCTGTCGATCGTAAGGGAATACCCCGTATCCGCAATCGGCTTCGTCTGCCCGGGAACGCCGTAGACAGTGCTGCTCTGTGTGAAGATCTGGCCGAGTGAGAAGCCGGCAATGACGATCAAGAGCCCCAGATGAGTGAGCCACGGGCCAAAGAGACCTGCTTTTCCCCTCACGGCGTACCATTGGCGGACGCCGTCTGCTTCCCTTTTCTCACAGGAACGAAAGCCCATCTTTCCCAAAAAGGTCACCGGGTCTTCCGGTACCCAGAACGCTTCCCCTTTCTTCAGGCGCGAGATGCCCTCCTCCGCGCGGAAGCTCTTCCATGTGCGGATCAGGGCCGGCACATGGATCAGGTTGCAGCCAAGCAGGTTCAGGCAGAGAAACGCCGACAGCGCCGCAAACCATACGCTGTGGAAGACATCGTCAAGCTTGCAGGCAAGGATCCACTCCCCTGGTAGCCCCGGCCAGGTCTCCCGGTAATACGATGCCGCCTCCCCCTGCGGTATCACGCTTCCCGCCACGCAGGCTGCGATCAGCAAAAGCAGGATCGCCACCGCGACCTTCATGGAAAAGAGCGTTGAAATGGTTTTTTTCAGTTTATTCATGCTTCATACCATATAGGCGGCCGATGCCGCCATTTTCGTGTGCCATCGGGCATGGCCATGTGTAAAAAAAGGGCAGTTCCCACGCTTTCTTAGCGCAGCCTGCCCTTTTTCACTTCTTAGCCCTGCCGGTAAGGAAAGAGGCCTTTTATCCTCTTTATGCTTCCGGCAGTCCTTATCTCTCAGTCGCCCGTCTTACTGAAACATTCCGACACCCTCGGCAATCAGCTCCTCCGCCTTATCCAGGCAGTAGTTTGCAAGGGTGGAATTATGAGCGCCTTCGCTGTTCTCGACATAGTCGAAATCGAAGTACCACTGTGCGGCGCGGTAGACATACCGGATCTCATCAAGCTCTTCCTCGGTATAATCACCGGAAGCCACTGCCTCGGCAAGCTGATCCTTGAAATCGGAAAGAGCCGTGCCGACCTCGGTCTCACGAGCGGTAACAGCTGCCTGAAGGGTGTGGACTTTGTCTGCCATGTCGGTATCTCCGTGGCAGGTCGCACACTTCTGCAGAATGGAGTCACTCGTAAGAGGGCTCACCAGCGTATGGCTGATATAAACGGTGCCATCGTCTGCGGTCTCGGTTGCCATGTGGCAGTCGGCGCAGGTCAGGCCGAGGAGCGCATGATTGCTGCCCTCGCCCATGAAGGTCTCAAACTCCGGATGCTGAGCCTTTAACAGGGCTGCTCCGGTGCTCTCCTGCGTCCAGTCGGCAAATCCCATCTCATCGTAGTAAGCCAGGATCGCGTCGGGAGACATGCCCTCGATGGAGCTGTACGGAGAATTGGTCGCCTTGTTCTCCGGCTTGAAATAGTATTCGATGTGGCACTGTCCGCAGGCCAGTGTCGCTGCCGGGATCTCATCCGTCAGATCCCAGAGGTTCTCGATCTGATAATCGTGCGTCAGCATCAGCTGTCCGCCGTTTCCGGCCGCATTGCCATGGCAGTTGAAGCATCCGACATTGGTCACAAGCTTCGAAGCTGTCTCCTCAAAATCAAGGCTGTAGGCGTCCTCGCCCATCATCATGACCATCGCGGTAAAGTCCGCCGATTTGCAGGTCAGGCAGTTGGAAAGAGGATGCGGTCTCGCGACAGACTGGACATCCTCCAGGCAGTACTCGTGTCCGCGGGCGCTTTCATAGTCGATCGCAAATCCATAGCCCTCGTAGATATTGCTCAGGTAGGTGTCCTCTTTCAGGTAGTCAATCGTAAATGAGTTGTCAGCATTGGCTCGGTAGGATTCCACGATCTCCGGGAAATACTCCGCCCATTCGTCCTCCGTGATGATACCATTCTCGGAATCCGTTTTCGGCTCCTGTATGTAGACATAGTCCACATCGTCCCTGGTCGGGTATTTTGTCTCTTCTGCCGCTGCCTTTCTTACCAAGGGACTCATGAAACCGACGACGGCCGCTGCCAGCGCCACGGTACAGGCCTGTAGTACTTTCTTCCCGCCGCTTCTTTTGATAGGTTTCTCCTTTCT
>CAMOGO010000236.1 GCA_946614075.1 uncultured Lachnospiraceae bacterium
CCAGGGTTTGACGGTAGTTGCGGTTCAGGGTGCAAAGGGGTGTGTTGATGCTGACGGAAAGACCCTCTGCTACGGCATTCTCGATGCCGTTTACGGTGTTTTGATACTGAGGGGCGCCGACGAGGCGATTATGGATTTCCTCCTCGGCGGAGTAGAAGGTGATCTGGACGCTGTCCAGCTCGGCGTCGTGAAGCTGCCGGCAATAGTCCTTTGTCAGGCGGATGCCGTTTGTGTTCAGACGGGAGACGAACCAGCGGGCATATCGGATGAGCTCGATCAGGTCCTCGCGCATCGTCGGCTCGCCGCCGGTGAAGGTGACCTGAGGGATGAGCGCAGCGCGGCACTGATCCAGGATCTTTTTCCATTCCTCGGTGGTGAGCTCGGCTTCCTCGGCATGAGTTTGTCCGGCTGCATAGCAGTGGACGCATTTCTGATTGCAATGCCATTTGCCGTTTTTCGTCATGGCACTGACCATCAGGTCCATGCGGTGAGGGGCGGTCATGTCATCCGCGTAATCGCCGATGTTCATATAGTGAACGTCGGTGGTTACTTCCTCCCGGTAAGCGATCTGGCGGAGGGTCGTATAAATCGTCTCGATATCCGCGAGGATCTTTTTCTTCGGAAGGAGCGGGACGATGGCTTTGACGTTCTCGGCGGCCCGGTCCTTGATGGACTGGATCTCGGCCTCGCCGATCTCGCGGCCATCGTAGCGGTTGGTCTCGCGGATCATCTCCGCAAGCATCACGGACCAGAGAAAATTCACGGGGACGATGTCGCTTCCGTTGATGAGGGCCGCGCTGGTGTGAAAGGCTCCGTCCTCCCTTTTTGGGGGGATCAGATGGATGCGGATGACGCCGGGACCATTCGGATTCAGAGTGGTGTGGAGAACCTCGTGGAAGGTCTCGTCCCGGTACTGCTCGAGTCTTTTGATGGTTTTGCTGTGACGGAATATTCCTGGGATGGTAATCATGTTACGGACTCCTTTCTGACGGGAAGATACCGCTTATTTCAGGAAAAACCAGATGCCGGCGGCTTTTCGAAAAGTCAGGACGACGTGGGCTTTTCAGGAAAAACTAGAAGACACCGCGGGTTTTCAGGAAGATGAGCAGAGCGACCTGAAGGATCAGGATCAGGGGCATGCCGATGACGAAGGTGGCGTGCTGGGTTTTGTGGCGGAAGAGCTGCATGCCGAGGATGGAGCCGATGCTGCCGCCTAAAATCGCGACAAGGAAGAGGCGCTTCTCGGGGATGCGGTACTCACCGTTGATGGCCTTCTGCTTGTCCGAAAACATCTGGAAAAGGCCGAAAAGATTGATGATGACCAGATAGATGATAAAAAATTTCATAATTGACTGCCTTTCTGCGTTTTTCACGTTATAAATTTGTAACAAAACGCTATCATTTTTTAAAATCCCGTATATTTTAAAATGAAAACATGCTATACTGACGTTTGAATGTAGAGTGGTGAAGTATATACTATTTTGTACCGCACGACTTCTGATTATACCATATCTGGTAATATATTTACAACCATGGAGGACAAATATGTATTCATTTGACGAGATCGTAAAAGTTGACCCGGAAATCGCGCAGGCAATCACGGATGAAATGGGAAGACAGGAGAGCCATCTGGAGCTGATCGCTTCCGAGAACTTTACCAGCAAGGCAGTCATGGCGGCTATGGGAAGCCCGATGACGAATAAATACGCAGAAGGATATCCGGGAAAGAGATATTACGGTGGCTGTGAATGCGTAGATGTCGCGGAGAATCTTGCGAGAGAGCGTGCAAAGGAGCTGTTTGGCTGTGAGTATGTCAATGTGCAGCCGCATTCCGGTGCACAGGCAAACATGGCTGTCTTTTTTGCTGTCCTGAAGCCGGGCGATACCTTTATGGGCATGAACCTGGACCAGGGTGGACATCTGTCCCACGGCAGCTCTGCCAATATGTCCGGTTCCTACTTCCATATGGTCCCTTACGGTGTCGATGAGAATGGTTTCATCGATTACGAGGAGGTCCGCCGGATCGCGCATGAGTGCCAGCCTAAGATGATCATCGCCGGTGCGAGCGCTTATGCCCGTGCGATTGATTTCGCGAAGTTCCGTGAGATCTGCGATGAGGTGGGAGCTCTTCTGATGGTCGATATTGCGCATATCGCCGGTCTGGTAGCTACCGGACTGCATCAGAGCCCGGTTCCGTATGCAGATATCGTGACGACTACGACGCACAAAACGCTGCGTGGACCGCGTGGAGGCATGATCATGTCGACGGCGGCCTGCAACGAGAAGTATAATTTCAACAAGGCGGTATTCCCGGGCATCCAGGGCGGTCCGCTGATGCATGTGATCGCGGCGAAGGCGGTCTGCTTCCGTGAGGCTCTGTCTCCCGAGTTCAAGGCTTACCAGCAGCAGGTCATCGACAATGCACAGGCTCTTTGCAAGGGCTTGATGAGCCGTGGTATCGATATCGTCTCCGGCGGTACGGATAATCACCTGATGCTGGTGGATCTCCGTGCGAAGGGCCTGACGGGCAAGGAGATGGAGAAGAAGCTGGATGCGGCTAATATCACCTGCAACAAGAACACGGTTCCGAATGATCCGAAGTCTCCGTTTGTCACGAGCGGTCTGCGTCTGGGAACGCCGGCTGTTACGACGAGAGGTCTGAAGACAGAGGATATGGATCTGGTAGCGGAGGCGATCGCGCTGGTGATCAATGATCCGGAGGCCAATACCGAGAAGGCACGTGCTATCGTGAAGTCTCTGACGGATCGGTATCCGCTGCATACCTGCTGATCGTAAAAGCAGATCCGATGACAGCCGGTTGGGGACATAATGCGGCAGTTATTGGACGGTCATTGTACCGCGGCTTAGTATTTCAAGGAAGTGAGATTTTATGATGCACAGAAACTGGATGAGGTTTCAGAAAAGTGTCATTACATTTGGGTTGGCGGCTTGTATCGCCTTTGCCTCGGCGGCTGGGTCTTTTGATCTGACCGTATACGCGGATGAGACGGTCCAGGCCGATGGGCAGGAGACGATCGTCTCCGATGGCACAGATGCTTTGATGACGCAGGCGGATGGGACAGCCGGCGATGGGACGGTATCGGCGAGTGACTTTACGGATACGGAGAGTCCTTCCGGCGATCCGTCGCAAGATGCCGGATCGGAGGATCCTTCCTCAGCGGGAGGTTCGTCGGATTCTTCATCGGAGAGTCCTTCGGAGTCTTCCGAGGAGCCGACACAGCCTTCCTCGGAGGAGCCTACACAGCCTTCGGAGTCGTCGGAGGAGCCGACGCAGCCTTCTTCAGAGGAACCTTCGACGGAGGAGTCTTCTTCGGATGCGCCGACCGAGCCTTCCTCGGAGGAGCCTCAGAATCCGACCGAGGCTGATTTTGAAGCATCCCTGCTTCAGTTCCCGGAGAGCTACCGGGGAGACCTGCGGGCGATTCATGCGAAGTATCCAAACTGGATTTTCAAGCCGGTCAATATGAGTGTTTCCTGGGAGGATGCGGTAAAG
>CAMOGO010000237.1 GCA_946614075.1 uncultured Lachnospiraceae bacterium
ATGGTAGAATATGTCCTGTTTATCTTGGAAAAGCTGACAGTCTTCGCTGTACCGGGATATGTCCGAAAAGATCCCTGAAGATCGAAGGCGAAGAAAAGAAAAGGAAAAAGCATGCTTCAACTGAAATCAATCTGCAAACAGTATAAGACAGGAGACCTGGTGCAGACCGCTCTGGACCATGTTTCCGTAACCTTCCGGGACAACGAGTTTGTCGCGGTACTTGGCCCGTCCGGGTCTGGCAAGACCACCCTCCTGAACGTGGTGGGAGGTCTGGACCGCTATGATTCGGGAGACCTTGTTATCCGGGGGATTTCGACAAAGCGCTATCATGACCGTGACTGGGATTCTTACCGCAACCACAGTGTTGGCTTCGTGTTCCAGAGCTATAATCTGATCCCGCATCAGAGCATTCTGGCTAATGTAGAGCTGTCTCTGACCATCGGCGGCATCTCCCGCAGGGAGAGGACGGAACGCGCCAGAAAGGCGCTTGAGGAGGTAGGCCTCCTGGAACAGCTGCACAAGAAGCCCAACCAGCTCTCCGGCGGGCAGATGCAGCGCGTGGCCATTGCCAGAGCTCTGGTCAACGACCCGGATATCGTACTGGCGGACGAGCCGACAGGCGCTCTGGATTCGGAGACAAGTCTCCAGGTCATGGAGCTGTTAAAGAATGTGGCAAAGAATCGTCTGGTCATTATGGTCACGCACAACGGCGAACTGGCGGAGCAGTATGCGACCCGCATCGTGCGCCTGAAGGATGGCCGGATTACCGGCGATTCCGACCCCGTGAAGGACGCGGAGCTGCGGGAAGAAGCGGCTGCCGGAGAGCCTGGGCCTTCCGGCGGGAAGAAACAAAGGAAAGCAGACAGAGGACGGCAGAACATGGGCCGGGCATCCATGTCCTTTGCGACCTCCCTGCATCTGTCCTTTAATAACCTGCGAACCAAGAAAGCGAGGACCATCCTCACCGCCTTTGCCGGCTCCATCGGGATTATCGGTATCGCCCTGATTCTCTCCCTGTCGACCGGCGTTAACCTGTATATCGAGAAAATTCAGAAGGATACCATGACGTCCTATCCGATCACCATTACGGCCCAGTCCATTGACCTGGAAAGTATTATGAATGCCGGCCGTGACAGGGCGGAGGCCGGGCCGGACCACGATATGGATGCCATCTATGCCAATACCTATATGTTTGACATGGCTTCCACAACCATGACGAGTATCTCAGAGAATAACCTGACGGCCTTCAAACGGTATCTGGATGATCAGAACAGCCCGGTTCACCGTTATGTTGGAGAGACAGGCATCCTCTATTCCTATGAGCTTTCCTTTGATGTGTACTCCCGGGATCCGGAGGGCGTGCTGGTTGATACCGGCAGTATGGGCATGTATGGCACGAATTCCTCCGGCATGGGCAGCTATTCCGGCATGAGCGCCTTTTCCGGCAGCCGGATGGGCAGCTTTACGGAGATGCTTCCGGGGAGCGGTTCAGAGCTGGTCAGCCAGGCAGTACAGGACAGCTACGACCTGCTTTACGGCCATTGGCCGGTGAACTACGATGAGGTTGTCCTGGTGGCCAACCCCAATAATGAAATCTCCATGGTGAGAATGTACCAGCTGGGTCTTCTTCCCCGCAGTGAGTATGAGCAGAAGATGCAGAGCCTGGCAAACGGCGAGACGATCGATAATGGCGGTGTATCCTTTAGCTATGAGGAGCTCTGCGGCAAGGTCTTTTACCTGATCCCCGAATGTGATTACTATGCGGAGAATGCGGACGGAACGTTTTCGCGCAGCGGAAACAGCGCCCTTGAGCTTGAGGCACTTGCCGAGAAGGCCATTGAGCTGAAGGTATCCGCAATCGTAAGGCTTAAGGATGCCGACGATATGGGCACCTTCATCAGCGGGGCAGCCGGCTACACGAAAGCCCTAAGCGACTACCTCATGACCTGGACCGGGGAAAGCGCGGTTGTCCAGGCACAGAAGGCGAACCCCGAGACAAATATCCTCACCGGGTATACCTTCAGTGCGGCGGATGATGAGACCAGGAAAGAGGAGGCTCTGGACTATCTGAAGGGGCTATCTGACGCGGAGAAGGCCCAGATGATCCGTCAGTACATCCAGGGCGCGAGCGGCCTGTCCGGAATGATTGAGGAAGGCGCAGAGTCCGGAAATACGGGCAGCTCTCAGGAGACGGAAGAGGAGACTGGCGATGCTTCGGGAAATGGCTCAGCTTCCGCCATGCTGGGCATGCTGGGGAACATGAGCGACGCGCGTCTGGCCGCCATGTTTGACCAGTATCTGAAACGAAGCCCCGACGATACCATGCTGCTTCAGGTTTACGAAGCCTATCTCGGCGGAGGCTCGTATGAGGGGAATCTGAGGAGCTTCGGCTTGGCGGACGAGGACACCCCGTCTTCCATCAGTATCTATGCGGACAGCTTCGAGGACAAGGACGGAATCACGGACAGCATCAAGGCTTACAACGAGACGGTCCCCGAGGAGGATGAGATTATCTACACCGACTATGTCGGCCTGCTGATGTCCTCCGTCACGACGATCATCAATGTCATTTCCTATGTCCTGATCGCATTCGTTTCGGTTTCCCTGATCGTTTCCTCCATCATGATCGGAATCATCACCTATATATCCGTGCTGGAGAGGACCAAGGAGATCGGAATCCTCCGCGCCATCGGCGCGTCCAAGCGAAATATTTCTCAGGTGTTTAACGCCGAGACCTTCATCATCGGCCTGCTGTCCGGCCTGATCGGCGTGGGCGTGACCTGGCTGCTGCTTATCCCGGCCAACGCGGTGATCCACGGTATCGCCGAGTCGACGGATGTGAATGCGGTGCTGCCGATCCCGGCTGCGGTGATCCTGGTGATTCTCTCTCTGGTTCTGACGATTATCGCGGGCTTTATCCCGTCGAAAAAGGCTGCCAGGAAGGATCCGGTGGCCGCCCTGAGAACGGAGTAGGCGCGGGGAGAAGCAGAGAGCCGACCAGGCAGAAATCATGGACCGGCTTTTCTGCAGAACTTCTCTGAAGGCTGAACGGACAGCACGGAAAAATTCAGGAGGATGGATATATGACGAATGAATTACAGCAGGTGGGCCTCGGAAAACCCAGCCAGGTGGCCGTGATCACCGGAAACATTGAGGAATCGGCCAGACAGTGGGCGGCTCTTTTCGGCTGCCCGATGCCGGACCGCACAACCGGCGGCGAGTACGAAGTGACGAAGTGTGAGTATATGGGGAAACCCGCTCCGGGAGCCTTCGCCAAGCTGGCCTTTTTCAACTTTGACGGAATACAGATCGAGCTGATCGAGCCGTATGGAGAGGACTCCACCTGGAAGGACTTTCTCACGGAGAGCGGGGGCGGCATTCACCACTTCGGCTTCAATGTCGAGAATATCGAGGAAGCCATGGCGAAGTGCGAGGCCTTCGGCATGACCATGACCCAGAAGGGGAATTATGGGGACGGCTCGGGCATGT
>CAMOGO010000238.1 GCA_946614075.1 uncultured Lachnospiraceae bacterium
TCCAGCGCAGGACCGGATTGCCGCCGTGGATCAGTTTCCCTTCCAGCATGATCTTATAGAACTCTGTGCTGGCCGGAGACATGTCCTTGTACCCCTGCCCGAAGGGAACCATCGTCAGGCCCTCGTCGATCAGGTTTTGCACCAGCATTGTTGCGTTCCATCGGTCGTAGGCGATCTCAAGCACATGATACTTTTCACAGGTCTCCTCAATAAACGCCTGCAGGAAACGGTAATCTACAACATTTCCCTCTGTCGTAATCAGGTACCCGTTCGCGACCCAGGTATCATATAGCACATGATCCCGCGCCACTCGCTGCGGGAGGGTGTCCTCCGGCAGAAAGAAGTACGGGACCACGATGTATTTTTCTGTATCGTCCCGCGGCGGGAACAGCAGCACAAAGGCTGTCAGGTCGGAGGTGCTGGAGAGGTCAAGTCCCGCATAGCAGTCTCTCCCCTTCAGCGATTCCAGGTCTATCGGATCATTGCCTTTATCGAAGACATACTCCGGTATCCACGCGACTGCCGATGACACCCACATGTTCAATCGGAGCTGTTTAAAGACATTCAGCTCGGCCGGATTCTCTAGCGCATTCTGGTAGTCTTCCCGGAAGCGCTCCAACGAGATCGTCGCGCCGAGCGAGGGATTGGCTTTGTACCAGTTCTTCTCGTCATGCCAGTCATCCTCATCCGATAAACCGTAGATCGCCGGGTAAAACGACGGGTCATGTCGGGTCCCCTTCATGATGTCGATGGCCTTGGTATGCAGCTCATAGCAGATGGAATCCTTGTTGTTCCCCGCCGTCGTGATGCTGATAAACAGCGGCTGCGTTCGCGCGGAGCCGGAGTACTTCGTCAGGACATCGTAGAGCTTTCGATCCTTCTGGGCATGGATCTCGTCAAAGATCAGGCCGGAGATATTCAGGCCGTGCTTGCTGCCGGTTTCTGCCGACAGCACCTGATAAAACCCTTCTGGGTTATATGACACGATGCGCTTGATGGAGCCGTTTACTTTGGAGCGCCGCATCAGCTCAGGGCTGGCGCGGACCATCTTCTCGGCTTCTTTATACACGATGCTCGCCTGGTTACGATCACAGGCAGCCGAATACACTTCCGGGGATGCCTCTCCGTCGGCATAAAGCAGGTACAGGGCCAGCGCCGAGCTCAGAGTGCTTTTCCCGTTTTTCTTTGCAATCTCGATATACGCATTCCGAAACTGCCGGTAACCGTCCTCACCGATGATGCCGAAAATGTCTCGGACGATCTGTTCCTCCCATGGCAGCAGCATGATCCGCTGGCCCTGCCACTTCCCTGTCGTATGTTTCAGACACTGGATGAAGTTGACCGCGTGATCCGCTTTGCGCTTATCATAATGAGAGGTCGGCAGCATCAGGGATGTTGGTTTGTACTTATATGCCATCAGATCACACCCGCCAGAATCATGTCCATTTCAGACGCCTGATCCTGCGCGGCGTTCCCGGCAATAATCCTGCTTCGAGCAGAAGGCGTCAGGCCAAACTCGGCTGCGGCCTGCAGCATGATCTTCTGATTTGCATGGGAGATCGTAACCTGCGGCACCTGCTGCCAGAAGCCGTTCTTCGTTTTCACGATGCTGCCATGCTGAGAGATGAACTCTTCAGCCTCTTTCCACCGGGCGTATGCCTGACAGTATGCAGCAAATGCGGCCATGTCCAGCTCCGTCAGGAGGCCAAGATTATGCATCGGGACGGCAAGACGCTCCCATTCGGCTTTTGCTTCCTCTTCCAGCCATGCCGGACACTCCGGCAGCTTACCCTCCGGGGCAGGCTCATACAGGTTCAATGGCCGCTTTCCGGGATTGCCCTCCAGCACCTTCAGTGCCGTCGGCTTGGGTTTTCTTCCTCTCTGTGCCATTGGTATCACCTCCCGTCTGAGCACAAAAAATGCAGCCCACCGGCTGCTCACAAATCTATCTGTATAACGAGGAACACGGCCTGCTGGCCGTCTCCCCGGTTGTATCCTTTTTCTTATCCGCGCTTGACCTCGACCAGCCATTCGGCTTCCGGGTGGCTCTCGCCGGTGGCCTTCTCAAGAACCAGGTGATCTTCGTCGATGTAGCAAAGGTGGTTTCCGACCTTAATGAACCGGGCGTCTTCGTAGCCTGTGAAGTCCGTGCGGTAAACGCTGGCGTTCCGGCTCTCGCCGTCGTAGCTCTTGCCGTCCCAGCCGTTGAAGGTGAAGCGTACCTTTTCGCGGGTCTTGGTGAAGTGGGCTTCGAAATCTTCGCGGGTGATCGCGGTGTTGTAGTCGATCAGGTTGAGGTCGTTTCTGAGTCTGTAAATGTTCTTCATGGTGGTGTTCTCCCTTCGTTTTGTTGTCCTATATATCCCTCTAAAAGTGATAAATAGCAAGTCAATTCTGCTGTTTTCAAAGGAATAATATACACAAAATGTTCAGGGAGAAGCTGTTTAGAATGTACAAGAGAAAGGCTCCTTTCGGAGCCTGCCGGTCGTGCCCGGCTTAGAGGCTGAAGCGGATGCCCTGCACCTCGTAGGGCTCTTCCTCGCCCCAGCGGTTTTCCTGCCGGGTAATGGTGCATAGCCCTTCCAGCCTGCAGCCCTCAGCGGCGAACCGGTGCAGGTTTTCCATGACCGCCGTGCTCTGGTTGGTGTAAACAAAGCTGGAGAATCCCGCCTCCCGCAGGGCTTCGACAAAGTCGTGGACCTCGCCTTCCCAAAGGAAGTCGTCCATCTCGATCTCATCCTCGCTGCGGCTCAGGCTGGATTTCCATGCCCGGAATGCCTTGCTGATGCCCTGGCTGAAGGGGAACTTCGCAGCGGCGTCCTCTTCGTACCAAGCTTTGAGCTCTTCGCTGTCCCAGCCAAGGGTGTCGATAATCTGCTTTTTGCGGGCCTGACGCTCAGCTCTGGCTGCTTCGTACTCGCAGCCGATCCGGTAAAGGTTATCGAAGTATGTGTTGGTGGTGTTCATCATGGTGATGGCCTCCTGAAAAAGTGTAGTTTGCCTTTCGGCATGTACATATATCACTCTGAAAGGCCATAATAGCAAGTTATATCGACACCATAATCTGCACAAATATAGGCACGGGAAGCTGGTACAAATAGACGAGAAAAAAGCAGGCCCCATGCCTGCGCCATAACGAGGAACACAGCCTCCCGGCTGCATTCCCTCGGTGTTCTGTTGAATCAGCCCCGGCCGACGTTCGCCTTGACCTTGTTGGCCCGCTCCATCGCCTGCTGCAGCAGTCCCCGGATCTCCTTCATGGTCTCCACATCGTCCGGCGTTGCTCCGACAGGATCGTACCGGATCTGCTCAAGGGCATCGTAAATGTCCGCTGCGGTGGAAAGCACATCGTCCGTCAGGGTGTAAACCCGCTCTTCAATCTGGTTCATGCTCAATCCTCCGTGTGGGCCATCGCCCAAGCCATCGCATGTCCGTCGTCTTCAAAGGCAACCTCGCTGGCGGATCTCAGCCCGATCGTGCCTTCGC
>CAMOGO010000239.1 GCA_946614075.1 uncultured Lachnospiraceae bacterium
CCAGATAGAAGACCATGTTGTAGCCTGTCCAGCGCCAGATCAGGGCGATGATGATGACGGCCTTTGCGGTCGCCGGTGTGCCGAGGAAGTTGATGTTCTGGCTCGTGATATGCAGAGCCTGAAGCACCGTATTGATGAGGCCCTGCGTCGCGAAGAGCGACTTGAAGATCAGCGAGTAGGAAACCAGGGAAGTCGCGCACGGCAGGAAAACCATGGTGCGGAAAAGACCCCTGAATTTGATATCCTTGTTATTGAGGATCTGCGCAAGCAGGATCGCGAGGATCAGCATGATCGGGACCTCGACGATCAGGTACAGGAAGGTGTTCGTGACGGATGTCATGAACAGTTTATCCTTGAACATACGCGCATAATTGTAATAAAACGGCTCTGCCCATTTCATGTTGGCTGACGACCCGGTCTTGAAGGAGGTGATAAACGCCTGCACGATCGGATAGAAGCTCATGACCAGGATTAGAATGGTCGCAGGGAGAAGGAAGAGCCAGCCCGCTCTCTGCTGTTTGGCGGTAACACTCTTGGCCTTTTTCACGGTCATATCCCCTTTCTAAAGAGGAGAGCGGGGAATCGGCTGCCCGACGCCCCGCTTCCTTAACAGTTACTTAAGCAGTTGCAGTATGAATTTCAGCTTAAGAATTACAGACCCATCTCGAATCTGAGCTGATCTTCAGCGTTCTTAAGCTCAGCATCCGGGTCAGAGCCGTTCACAGCGTTGATGATGGCTGCGCCGACATAGTTGCGGCATGCATAGTGGTAATCGCTCTGCTCAACGACCGGAACGCTTCCGCCCATCTCAACGATCTTGGTGTAGATCGGCTGCTCGTTGAAGAATGCAACGCCCTTCTGGTAAACATCGGACTTGCCTGCGGAGATGCAGCAGGTGATGACACCGCCGTCTGTAAGAGCTGCATCATAGGTAGCTGTGGAGCCGCCGAATGTCTTTGCGAGGAAGTCCTTTGCAAGGTCGACCTTCTTGCAGTTGCTGGTGATGTAGAGGGAGGAGCCGCCGTTTGCAGCATATCCGCCGCCGCCCTTGATGGTCGGGATGTTGGTGATCTCCCACTTACCGGAGTTCTCAGCGACCTGCTCGATGGTCGGGATGATCCAGTTGCCGTTCATAACGCCAGCGACCATGTCGCCCTGGATCGTGTTGTTGGTGTAGTCTGTCCAGTCATTTGCAAGGTACAGAACATTGTTCTTTGCCATCTCGACGATGATCTTGTAGATCTCGACATAGGTCTCGTTCTCAGTGATGAACGGCTCGCCGTCCTTGAACTGGGAGACGCCTTCAGCCTGGAGCATCATGTACGGAAGGTCGTTGCCGGAGCCGTCCATGGAGAGGAGGTACTTGCCGGTCTTCTCGAAGACTGCCTTGCCGACTTCGATGAACTTCTCCCATGTGCAGTCGGTCATATCGTCGATCGTGTAGCCAGCCTGCTCGAGGAGGTCAACGCGATATGCGAAGATTGCGGTGCCGTTGTCGACCGGAACACCGAAGTGCTTGCCGTCGATCACGCTGTAGGAAAGTTTCTCTTCACCGAAATCCGTCCAGTCGATGTCAGCATCATTGACGTCAACCCATGCGCCCGGATAATCCGCGACGTATCTCTGAATGTAGTGATCCTGGAAAAGGACGAGGTCCGGAAGCTGGCTGTAGTCTTTCGAAGAGCCTGCAAGGGTGATAGCCTGCTCAACGTCGGAGGAGCCTGACTTCTCCTGGATAACAAGCTGGAAATCCGGATTGACGTTTGCCTTGTAGTCAGCCTCAGCTGCCTTCAGAGCCGGGATGTTGAAGTTGGCGTCCCATGCAGCGACCGTCAGGGTGTTTGGATCATCGGATGTGGCCGGAGCAGTGGACTCGGTCGGAGCTGTGGACTCGGCCGGAGCTGTGGACTCGGCCGGAGCTGTGGACGAAGAGGATCCGCCGCCGCAGGCTGCCAGCATGGAAACTGCCAGTGTGCCGGCCATTAACATGGATAAAGCTTTCTTTTTCATTTGTTGCCTCCTTTTTAATTTGAGAGAATCCGCAAAATGAGAACCGCGGCATATAAGCGATTTGCTTATTTCAGGGATTTCTCTTTTTTATTTTCTTGGCTATTATAACCTAAATCGGAGTGCAATGCCACTCATATTCAACCCTAGAATATGCAAATTCGACTATTCACTTGTCTAAAACGTTTTCGCCCTTGAGTAAAAACAGCTCCGGTGTATCTTTCTGTTCACCGGGCGCCTCCCATCCCTTCTTGATATTTACATGGTAATCGGACAGGTCCACACCTTCGTTTTTGTGTTCTTTCTTCCATTGGGAGGGGGTTTTTCCGGTCACTTTCATGAAATTCCGGTTGAACGTGGACGGCGTATCATAGCCGACCGCAAAACAGATCTCCTTCACCGACTGCTCGGTGCCCGAGAGCAGGCTGCAGGCCTTCTCGATCCGGACGATGTTGATGTAGTCCATCGGGGTCATGCCGACGCTCTCGTCGAAGATCCGCCTGAAATGGCTCTCAGACAGACCGCAGACGAGCGCCATTTTGCTCACCTTGATCTCCTCGGTGTAGTGAAAATGCACATAATCGATCGCGCTCTGGATATAGCGGCTGACCCGTCCCTCCCTCTCCGAGTACTGCCGCTCCTCGTCGAGCCGCAGGAGCTCGATTACGAGCGCCGAGAGGTAGGCCTCTATACTGGCCTTGTAGAGGCGTTCCTTGGTGCGGCTCTCCCGGATCAGGTTTAAGACGATGTTGGCCATGACCGGATGATTCTTCCGGCTCTTCATCGTCCCGCGGCGGCTGATGATACGGATGATTTCCTCCTTGGACATATCGTCCAGCCGGGCTGCATCTCTTATAAAGCCCTCAAGATCGATAAAGAGCCACTCCCATTTGCAGATATTGCCCGGTTCACTGATCGTCGTGTGGGTGATGTTGGCCGGAACGAACGTATAACAGTTGTCGCCGTAGAAATAGCTCCGGTCATCGATCAGGGCTTCGCCCTTTCCGTGGTAACAGTAGCCGATCTCATAGACATTGTGAAAATGAAGCTGCCGCCCCATCCCCTTCGCATATTCCTGTTCCCAGCCTTTTCCCAGCTTGGAGACCAGATATTCGCCTTTCGGTATGCTGTAATAGCGGAGTTCGATCTTGTCGTCCTGCATGATTCATCCTTTCGTCTGGAGGAAATAGCAAAAAACCCTGCCACATAGTGTGACAGGGTTTCATTTTCAAATTGCGATACCGCTTCTATCAGTCAAGAACGGAAGCGACACGGCCCGAACCGACAGTACGGCCGCCTTCACGGATAGCGAAGGTAAGACCCTGCTCCATAGCGATCGGGTGGATGAGCTCGATGGTCATCTCAACGTTGTCGCCCGGCATGCACATCTCAGTGCCTTCCGGAAGGGAGATAACGCCCGTGACGTCAGTTGTTCTGAAATAGAACTGCGGACGATAGTTGTTGAAGAACGGGGTAT
>CAMOGO010000240.1 GCA_946614075.1 uncultured Lachnospiraceae bacterium
TGTCCTGTACGATGGGGACATTGTTCTCGGCGGAGGCAGGATTGTTTAAAAGTTCTGATCGCTCTTACTGTCAAGCCGGTTCAGCACCAGATTGTAGCCGTCGCTGCCGTAGTTTAAACAGCGGTTCACGCGGCTGATCGTCGCGGTGGAGGCGCTGGTTTTCTCGGCGATTTCCTGATAGGTTTTATTGCTCCGCAGCATCTGGGCGACTTCGAAACGCTGGGAAAAGGCCAGAAGCTCCTTGATCGTGCACAGGTCGTCAAAAAAGGCACTGCATTCTTCTACGGTTTCGAGAGAAAGGATAGCTGAGAACAGTTGCTCCATCTCCGGGGTTTTCAGTTTTTTATTCATATTCGCAACCTCTCCTTGGAAATCCGAAAGCTCCCCCTTGTCTGTGGGAGTTTTTCAGGATTGGCAATTTCACACGATCTCAGTTTAATGCGGTAAAGTCTGAAAGTCAAGCCGGATTTTTTCACACAACCAGTGTTTTGTCCTCATCCCAGTACGGTTTCCTGTCTTGTCATCGGTGGAAAATTCGAGTATACTTTCTCCCATAGAAAGGAAGAAAGCTTATGAAGATTTTGATAGCAGGAGGAGGAAAGGTCGGCCGTACCCTTGCCCGTTCTCTTTCCAAAGAGGGCCACGAGATCACGATCCTGGACAATGATGAGGAAGTACTCGCACATCTGCAGGAGGCTGTGGATGTTTTTTGCGTGAAGGGAAGCGCGACCAGTATGAATTCCCTCGAGCAGGCGGGGATCCGGGAAAAGGAGCTCGTGATCGCCGTCACCGACAGCGATGAGGTGAATATGCTTTGCTGCCTGACGGCCAAGAGACTGGAGGTCCCGCACACGATCGCCCGGATCCGTGACCCGGAGTACTCGCAGGAGGTCAATAAGCTGAAAAGAGACCTGGGGATCGACGTGGTCATCAACCCGGAGCATCAGACCGCGCTGCGCATCGCAAGACTTTTGCGGTTCCCGGCTGCGATGTCGGTGGATCCCTTTGCCAGCGGGCGGATCGAGCTCGTCGGCTACCGGATCAATGAGGATGACTCCGTGGTCGGTATTCCGCTGCGCAAGGTGATGGCCACCGTCAAGGAGTCCGTCCTTTTCTGCATCGTGCAAAGAGACAACCAGATCCTGATCCCGAATGGCGAAACCATTCTGAAGAAGGACGACATCGCCTATGTCATCGGAAAGAGCGGCGAGATCATGACCTTCTTCCGGAACAGCCGGAAGCAGACCCATAGTGTTAAAAACGCCTTCGTCATCGGCGGCGGACGGATCGGCTATTATCTGTGCGACACCATCATGAAGAGCCATATCCGCGTGAAGCTGGTGGAAAAGGATGAGGACACCTGTCAGGAGCTGGACGAGCTGCTGCCGGACTGCACGATCATCCACGGCGATGGCACGGATATTCATCTGCTGGAGCAGGAGAGCCTGGATGAGGCAGAGGCGATGGTGCTTCTGACCGGATTTGACGAGGACAATATCATTACCGCCCTTTACGGAAAGCATGTCGGCGTCCCGAAGGTGATCGTCAAGGTCAACCGCAGCGGCTACGATGATCTGTTGAAGGAGCTGAAGCTGGACAATATCGTCAGCCCCAAGGTGATCACGGCGGATGAGATCATCCGGTACGTCAGGGCGATGTCGGAGTCTGGCGGGCAGGTCGCGGAGATGCTGTACCGGCTGGCCGGCGGGCAGGCGGAGGCCTGTCAGTTTGAGGTCACCCCGGACACGAAGAATCTGAAGGTGCCCTTTATGAATGCTCACGTCCGCAAGGATGTGATGGTCGGCGCCATCCTGAGGGACAACCGGGTCATCATCCCGGGAGGCCATGATTTCCTGCAGGAGAAGGATGTCGTGATCGTGATCGCAGGAAGTGACAACTGTGTCATGAATCTGAACGAAATTTTTGAATAGCACCGAGCCTTTTCTTTAATGGCAGTGTGTGAGAAAGGCTTATTATGAACTTTCGATTGGTATTTTACATCATCAGCTATGTCATGCGCTATGAGGGCATTCTGATGGTTTTGCCCGTATTGATCGGTATCGGGTATCATGAGTACCGGGAAGCCGGGATTTTCGCGGGCGTAGCAGTGGTGCTGCTTCTTATCAGCACCGGGATCTGGAGCTTTTTGCACAAAGAAAAAAGAGGCCATATGAAGCTGCGCGAGGGCTACTTCATCGTGGCGGCCTCCTGGTTTCTGATTTCCTTCTTCAGCGCCGTTGCTTTTTATCTGACCGGGTATTTTCCGGGCTTTGCGGATGCTTTGTTTGAGGCGATTTCCGGCTTCACCACGACCGGTGCGACGATCCTGAGGGATGTTGAGATCCTGCCGAAAAGCGTTCTTTTCTGGCGGAGCTTCGCCCACTGGTTCGGCGGCATGGGCTTCCTGGTCTTTATCCTGGGCCTGATGCCGGGTCTTGACGGATCGGATGTCCAGCTGATCAAGACAGAAAGCCCCGGTATCGCGCCGGGTAAGCTTGTCCCGAAACTCCGCGACAGCTCCCGGATCCTGTACCTGATCTATCTTGCCATGACACTGGTCCTTGCCATCCTTCTGCTTTGCACCGGCATGCCGCTTTTCGACTCGGTGGTCAATGCACTCGGAACGGCCGGCACCGGCGGCTTTGGCCTTTTAAACGACGGCATCGGCGGCTATCACAATGTTCCGGCCGAGATGATCATCGCCATTTTCATGCTGCTTTTCGGTGTGAATTTCAACATCTACTACTACATGATCAAGAAGCAGTGGAGTGATGTTAAGGAGAACGAGGAGCTGAAGGTCTACTGGATCGTGGTCGCGGTGAGTGTCGTCCTGATCATGATCAATATCCTTCCTCTGGTCGGCGGATCGTGGTTTGAGTCCTTTAGGCTGTCCTTCTTCCAGGTCGCCAGTATCATCACGACGACGGGCTACGGGACGGCGGATTTCAACCTGTGGCCGTCCTTTTCCAAGGCGATCCTGGTGCTTCTGATGTTCAGCGGTGCCTGCGGGGGATCGACCGGCGGCGGACTGAAGGTGATCCGCTTTATGGTTCTCTTCAAATCCGTGAAGCGTGAGCTCAGCCGGATCCTGCATCCGAATCTGGTGAAAAATGTCCGGATCGACGGACATGTTCTGGACAGCAAGCTCGTCCACAGCGTACAGGTATTCTTCTTTGCCTATATGGCCCTGATTTTCGGCACAACCCTGATCGTATCGCTGGATGGCTTTGACATGCAGACGTCCTTTACGGCAGCGATCTCGGCGATCTCCAATATCGGCCCCGGACTCGGAGCGGTCGGTCCCATGGGGAATTTCGCGGACTTCTCACCCCTGTCCAAGGTGATTTTAAGCCTGCTGATGATCACAGGCCGTCTGGAGATTTATCCGATCCTGGTCCTGCTCACCCCCGAGGCCTGGAAGAAGAAAGACTTTTAAGGAAAGCAGAGTGAGGATACCAAAAAGCTTTAAAATGGCAGGCCT
>CAMOGO010000241.1 GCA_946614075.1 uncultured Lachnospiraceae bacterium
TCGGTTTCCACCGGTGCCTCGGTGGTCTCCTCCATGGTCGCGATCATATCTTCGATGTTATTGCTGTCGATGATATTGGTGCCGCCGGCGGCATTCGGATCTGCGGGAGCGGGCGAACCCTCCGGGGTGGTCTGACCGTTTACAGCCTGACCGGGGGCCATCGGTGCGGTCGGGATCTCGTCTGCCTCCATGACATTTCCGTGGATCTGCATGGACTGCTGACCGTAGAGGGCCTCAACCTTCGAGGAGAGAGTGATGAAGCTGTCACGGTTCGGGAAGGTATCGGAAAACCAGGTATCGACCCCGGCGAAGAAATCGCCGTTGAAAAAGGTTTTGACCGTCGGCTTCGGAAACTCGGCCAGATTACGAAGCTCTTTTTCCGAGTAGGTAGGCCGCAGAGGCAGATACATCGCCATGAGCGACATGATCGTCAGGAATATGGTAAAAATATAAACACCGAAACGGGCGCCGCTCTGGCGTCTCTTTTTTTCGGGGAGAGAAGGACGGAACATGTTGCCGAACACCCGGAAAAAGCGCTCGAAGCCCCGGATGATGCCGTCTCCGACCCAGTAAAGGAAATCACCCATTATGTATCACACTTTCCTATGATATGTAATGATAGTAACAACGAGACACGTTGTTTTCGACATTTTTTCGTATCCTGCCGGTTACAGGCTTGTTACGGCTTAGAAACGGAAGTACAGGAACGGATTGTAGCTCTGTCCGACGAGTGCTGCGGTGGAGAAAATGACCAGCACGACCGGGATTGCGGCCTGGATCCACTGCCATACGAAGAGTCTGCCGGCGTGCCTGCGGGTGCTGCGCTCCAGCATCAGTCCGATGTTCCGGACGATCGGTGTGCAGGCAAGGCAGGCGATGACGAGGAAGAACCAGTTCGCCTTCAGCGTCGTGAGCGTCTCCAGATTAACCCAGGCATTTCCGTTCAGGCAGAAGAGGCCTTTCAGCTCCACGCCAAGCCATGCGATGTTGTCGCAGCGGAACAGCATGTAGCCGAAATTGACGACCAGGAGGACATACAGATGCTGGAGGAAGCGAGGCAGGTAGCTCGGGAAATCCGGCAGGATGTATTTTTCCAGAACCTGGAAGACAAAGTACAGAAGACCCCAGAGTACGAAGTTCCAGCTGGCGCCGTGCCAGAAACCGGTGCAGGCCCAGACGACAAAGAGGTTGAAAATATGCCGGCCGACCGAGCAGCGGGAACCGCCAAGCGGGATGTAAACGTAGTCGCGGAAGAAGGTACTCAGGGAAATATGCCATCTGTGCCAGAAATCCCGGATGGAATTCGCACAGTAGGGATAATTGAAGTTCTCCAGGTAGTGGAAGCCCAGCATGCGCCCCATACCGATGGCCATGTCCGAATAAGCGGAGAAATCCAGGTAAATCTGCAGCGTAAAGCAGATCGAGCCGATCAGGATGGAAAGAGCCGGTCTTGTCGCCAGGATGGAGGCTCCGGCCGCATCGCTCGTCGCAACCAGGAAGGTGTCGGCAAGGGCACCGCAGTGGTTTGCCAGGAGGGCTTTCTTGGCCAGGCCGACCGTGAACCGGCGGATACCGTAGAGGACATCCGTGCTCTTGGTACGGCGCTCGGTCAGCTCCTGCGCAACGGTCTCATAGCGGACGATAGGTCCGGCGATACACTGATGGTAGAGGCTGACGTACAGCAGCAGAAGACCGAAGTGTCTTTGCGCGTGGACTTCCTTGCGGTAGACATCGACCAGGTAGCTGATCAGCTGGAACGTGTAGAAGGAAATACCGATCGGCAGGGCTATCTGAATGACGGTCTCCGGGACGTGGAACCAGTAATTGACGTTTTCCAGGATAAAGGTAAGATACTTGAAAATACCAAGAAGCGTCAGGTTAAAGCCAACGCCCAGGATAAGAGCTCTCTTGCGTCCTTTTTTCTTGTGGGCGTGCTCCATTGCCAGGGCGGCTCGCCAGTCGACGAAGGCCATAGAGATCAAAAGAAGCAGATAAATCGGTCCGGACCATGCGTAGAAGATCAGTGAGAAGATCAGCATGACTCGGTTTTTATGTTTCAGATCCGGCGCCAAATGGTAAATGAGCATATTGACGGGGAAGAAGAAAAAGACAAATAAAAGGCTAGAAAATACCATGTTTTGAACCACCCTTTCGCATGGGAACAGTATAGCAAAAAGCGATTTGAGGTACAAGGTGAGAAATGTCGAATCTGGCGTGAAAATCACATATTTTGTGTTTCATTTTACAAACAGATCTAGCTTTGGTATAGTTACAAGGATGAGAAATATCGAAAAGAGGAGATACCATGAACATTTGTATCTATGGAGCGTCCAGCACGGAGCTAGATCCTGTTTTTTCCGAGCAGGCATATCTGTTAGGTGAGAAGCTTGCCAAGAGGGGCCATACCATGATCTTTGGCGCTGGGGCGCATGGAGTGATGGGAGCCTTGGCTCGCGGCGTTGCGGCGGGAGAGGGAAAAATGGTGGGCGTGTGTCCGGAATTCCTCAATTTTGGCGGAAATCTGTACCCGGGCATCACCGAGCTGGTGATTACCGAGACGATGCGGGAGAGGAAGCAGAAAATGGAGGACAGCGCGGAGGCCTTTATCATGGCGCCTGGCGGGATCGGGACGCTGGAGGAGTTTTTCGAGATTCTGACGTTGAAGCAGCTGGGGCGCCACCGGAAGCCGATCGCCGTGTTCAACACAGACGGGTATTACGATGAGCTTCTGGCCTTCCTGGAAAATGCGATCAACCGGCGTTTCGTGAAGGAGAACTGCCGGGAGCTGTTCTTCGTCTCGGCCGATCCGGACGAGGTGCTGGACTACCTGGAGAATTATGATCCGGGGGAGATTGTCGATTTCAAGCACTACGGGCTGCTTAAGCCGTAGGATATATACAAATAAAATACCGGATAAACCTCTTGACAGCCCACAGCAGGTATAGTATATTATATGCAAATTAAGACAAATATACTAAAGAGAGGAGATTCCGGGAATGAAAGAGCGGCTTAGGGTAAAAGAGTGGCTTGCAGCAGGACGAAAAAAGGCAGATGAGTGTATGAAGTGGCTATACGGGCAGCGTGGCCATATCGTGCGTTTTCTGACGGTCTTCCTGGTGTGCGAGGCCGCTCTTTTTTTCACCATCGGATGGGGCGTCCTTGACTTCAAGGGCGGGGATGAGCGGCGAAGCCCGTCCGCTGCCGGGGATGCGGACGGGTCTTACGAGGGGAGAAGCTCGGTATTTGAAAACCTGATGGCATGGGCCGGGGAAAGTACGGAGAAGGAAGGGGATCCCGGCATCGTCGGAGAGGGAGCTGCCGGAGAGGACCCTGGAGTGAGAGGAGGTTCGGAGGCCGGGAAGGAACCTGGAGTGGGAGATGGGTCGGAAGCCGGGAAGAGCCCTGCAGTGGGAGAGAGCTCGGAAGCCGGCGAGGACCCCAGTGGCGGGGGAGGACCAAGGTCGGTCGTC
>CAMOGO010000242.1 GCA_946614075.1 uncultured Lachnospiraceae bacterium
TCCAGACGTCATCCTTTTTATTGAGGTTCAGGGTGAAGCGATAAGCGACGCCTGATGCATTTACGGCTGTCGATCCATTCGACACATAGCCTTCTGTCATCCATTCATACAGGGAAATGGCTGCGTTCGCTCCGTCCGTCGATACGGAATCCACCCGAACTCTGGGCAGAAGCTTAGTAATGGTATCCGCATCTGAAAATCCAAACTTGAGGAGCTGGTCCTGCCGGTCCCACTCATCCTTGACATTTCCTTCAAACGGCACCGCTCCCTGTCCAAGCAGGTAGTTGGCTTTTGCGGATTCAAAACTTTTGACCAGCCCCTTGATATCAGCGGCATCTGCTCCGAAGGTGCGGTCCACCTTTGAAAAATCAGACTGCATCACATTGGCAACCGCAAAGATCTGATCATCCGTAATCGACATGGAATTGTCAAACAGCGCCGCCAACGCTTCATCGAAAGCAAGCGGTTTGGAAAGGGCACTCTCGATATCCCCGGAGCTCTCCTTCGTTTCTTTCGTTTCCTCGATTTTCTCTTCTTCCACGGCGTTGCCGGAAACAACTGCCGACCCCGATTGGGAAAGACCTGCCTCGTCAGCCGCCAGAGCCGGTACGGATGAAAGGGCAAGCGTCGCTGCCAGGAGACAGCTGATGATAGACTTTCTCATTTTTTAATACCTCCGTAACATTTTCATAATATCTACTTTTCCCTTCTAATGCAAGTAGTTTCATGACCTACTCTTCTCCGGATACGCCGCTCAAAACTGCTTTTCTTTCCCTTAAGCAGTCATTTTGATGGTATAATAATAAAAATTCTTTAATTATCAGGCAATTCACTCTAAAAGCAGGAGAACTATCGTATCTTAAGAAAGGACTACAAACTTGAATCAGGGAGTTGTAAAAATAGGAGAGGCGATCGGGCGGCAGGTGGAGCAGCATCCGGGCCGTGCCGCCAAAATGCTTTCTGTCGCGTATCAGTTTGTCAGCCTCCAGGCATCGAAATTTCCGTCCAAGAAGCGGACTTCTTCGCGGGAATTTCTTCAGGGACGGCTGGCGCGCCAGATGGCGGAAATGCTGAAAGATCCGTCCGGATCCGCCGTCGTCAACATCTTCATGCCGTCGGAAATCTTCCACGCGCTTAAGATTCCGATCATGGCTCCGGAGGCGCTGGCGACCTACGTTGCCTGCACGGCGGCGGAGCAGCCCTTCCTTGAAAAGGCGGAGGAGCGCGGCGCTCCTGAAACACTCTGCTCCTACCACCGCTGCCTTTTGGGCATGGCGGAGTCGGGCGTTATGCGCCGCCCCCTGCTCGTCGCCAATACGACCCTTGCCTGCGACGCCAACCAGCTGACCTTCCGCCGCCTGGCGGAAAAATGGAAGGTGCCTCACTGCGTCATCGACGTTCCCTACTCGATCGACGAGGACGCAACAGCCTACGTCGCCGGACAGCTGAGAAACGTTTCCCGCACTGCCCAGGAGGTCTCCGGCAAAAAGTTCAATGAGAACGATCTCAAAGAGGCAGTCGCCCGTTCCAACCGGACGATCTCCAATTACCGCACCTACCTTGCCCGCCGCGGGGAAGTGCATTTTCCGGAAGCGATGACGCCGGAGCTGATGCTCGATTTCAACAACCACATCCTGATCGGCTCCCGAGACGCGGAGACATTTACCCAGATGCTGCTGGACGATCTGAAGACCGCGCCCCGGCACACGACCGAGAAGAGGATTCTTTGGATGCATATTCTTCCCAACTGGCAGAATACCATCATGGATATCTTTCAGGGCGCAGACAATCACCGGATTGAAGTGGTCGGAAGCGACATGGCATACAGTTCCCTGGGCAGGCTCGATCCGGACCACCCCTACGAATCCATGGCGCGGCGGCTGGTGACGGACAGCTACAACGGTCCGGGCCCCCGCCGCATTGACGCCACCTTAAAGATGGCGCAGGACATGGGAGTCGACGGCATCCTCGTGTTCTGTCAGTGGGGCTGCAAGCAGACCCAGGGGATCTCCCTTGCTGCCAAGAAAGTATTTGAAGACCACGGCTTTCCGACCCTGGTCCTCGACGGCGACGCCTGCGACCGGCTAAACGGCGGATCGGAGCAGATCGTGACCCGCGCCAACGCATTTTTGGAGCAGCTGGAAGCTGCCGGGAAGGGAGGGTCCCGCCCATGATGTCCTACATTTGCAAATATACGCCGCTCGAACTGATGCTGGCGTTCGGCTCCGGCTTTGAAATGCCCAACCAGGACGCGCCGGACTTTTCCCGGACGGACCCGCTCATCCACAGCTCGGTCTGCTCCCACGCGAAAATGCTGCTGCTCTCCCTGCTGGACGAAAAGCAGCCGGAGCTGATCCTGACCAACTGCTGCGATTCCATCCGCCGCGTCAACGACACCCTGCCGGATTCCGTCTTTTCCTTCCGGGAAATGCTGGATCTCCCCCACAGAAGTTCGGGCTACGCCTTAACGCTCTATACCAATGAGTTGAAGCGGCTGATTAAACGTTACCAGGCATATTCCGGCAAATCCTTTAGTCGGGATATGCTGCTGACCGCCTGGAGAAAAAATGCCGAGGCATGGCAGGAGCAGTTACATGGAGCGGACGACTGGATCGCCGTTCTCGGCGCGCGGACGTCCGATGAGCTTTTCCAGAAGATCCGATCCTCCATGGGGCTTCCCGTCGTCAATCTGACCTGTGGAGGGCTTCGGTCCCTGCCCCTGCCTCCCGAACATGCCGTCTCCCTTTCGGATGAGGACCTGATCCGCGCCTATGCCGGGGCGCTTTTAAACCAGGTCCCCTGCATGAGAATGGAGGATGTGACGGGGCGGACCCGGCTGCTTCGGATGAAGGGACTGAGCGGGGTCATTTACCACAGCGTCCGCTTCTGCGACTACTATTCCTTTGAATATGCGGAGATCCGCCGTCACAGCGACCTCCCCATGCTGAAAATTGAATCCGACTACACCTCTCAGAGCGAGGGTCAGCTCTCCACCCGGCTGACCGCCTTCAACGAATCTTTACAGGTGGGCAAGCATGCCTCCACCCCTCAGGTGCAAAGTCAGACCGGCGGCATCTATGTCGGAATCGACTCCGGTTCTACGACCACCAACGCTGCGGCGATCGGCGGCGACGGCAGGCTGCTCGCCTCTTCCATTGTCCGGACAGGAGCGAAAGCGGGGGCGGCAGCCGAGCGGGCGCTTGCCGACGTCAAAGAGCAGCTGGGTCCTCAGGCGGACCAGATCCGACGGATCATTGCGACCGGCTACGGCAGAGAGTTCATTTCCTTCGCCGACGCCACCAGGACCGAAATCTCCTGTCACGCGCGGGGCGCGCATTTTGCCGATCCGTCCGCCCGCACCGTCATCGATATCGGCGGTCAGGACAGCAAGGTCATCTGTCTCGATGCGGACGGAAATGTTACAAATTTTGTCATGAACGACAAGTGCGCCGCCGGGACCGGC
>CAMOGO010000243.1 GCA_946614075.1 uncultured Lachnospiraceae bacterium
ACGGCCTCATGACAGGAACTCCCCTGGCGGTATTCTCCGCCTCAAGCTCCTTAAGATAAGGCCTTAACGCCGCGTGAACACGGCTGCAGAAGGCAGTATGGGAAAGCAGCTCCTCGTCCGCGTCAAACTGGACATTTCTCGATGGCTGATTTCCCTCATGCAGACGGAAAAGCGGCGAGAAAATGCACAGCTCCTCCCATCTCATCAGGAGCTCTTTGCTCCTGGTCATACGGGAAACGGTGGTGTAGCCGCCCGCATCGGAGTGCGTGATGCCGAATCCGCTCATCGCCAGCGACAGCGTCGCCGGAATGACGGCGCCGATCCCGTCGTCCATAGACCAGTCTACATGATGATCGCCGGTCCACATCATCGGAGAGTGTTCTTGCGTTCCGGTGTATCCGGCCCTGGTGAAGAAGAAAATCTCGTCTTCCTTCCCGGTCTCGCGGATCGCCTCCTCATTCATCCTGGCCCAGATGACCGGCCAGAGATTGTGAACCTCGTAAGGATCCTCGCCGGAATGCAGGACACAGTCGATCGGAAGGTATTCGCCGAAGTCCGCCATCCATCCGCTAAGGCCCAGACCGATCATATTTTCCTTGATGATCGATTTGTACCACTCATAGGCCTTGGGATTCGTAAAGTCCACCATGGCGGCCGGGAAGGTCGTGATCGTGACCAGGTAGTCCTTTCCGTTTTTATCCTTGACGCAGTATCCCTTTTCCGAAGCCTCCTGGTAAAGCTCCTTCTCGATCGCAAGGAAGGGATTGATATAGCCGAGGAAATGGATCCCTCTCTCCTTCCACTCCAGGATCTTCCGGTCCAGATCCGGATACAGCTCCTTATCCCACTGCCAGTTCCACATGACCTGATAGCCAAAGCCCGTCCGGCGGCACCCGCACCAGTCCTGCGCCCATACGCCGCAGACCTTGGTCCCGCAGGCCTCTGCCTTCCGGATCTTCTCCTCGACCGTCTGTGTTCCTTCCTGGATGGCAAGGATCGCGCCGTCGTAAATCCAGTCCGGAAGAGCCTTCTGACGCCCTACCAGACCGGTCAGGGTTTCGGAAAGCTGCTCGTAGGTATCTGCCCTCCCGATCCAGCAGACCGGCGGCTCCTGCGTCCGGACAGTGATTCTGCCCTGCGTGGAAAAATCAAACTTGCTGTAGGTCTTAGCCTCGCAGTGGAGAAACCATTTGTCACTTGTCACGAAGGTCGGCTGAGAATAATAGGATTCGTATCTTTCGAAGTTGATCGCCCGGTCCGCATTCGGCAGCAGCAGGCCCTTCCGGATCAGCTTGCCGCTGATTCGCCGGACATTCTGGTGCTCTGCCACAAAGATCCGGACCCGCAAGCCCTTCAGGTCAAAATGGGAATGAATCTCACCGCACCCATAGATGTGCGGATCTTCCGGTACCGGAAAGGCAATCTGATAGCGGTTGAATCGGGTCTCGCCCAAAGGAGAAAGCGACACACGGATGAGCCCGTCGATCTCCCTCACCTCATAGAGAAAGGCCTCCCCGCCTCCCTGGCAGTGAATCCGAAAACCACCGGGGATCTCCTCAACGCTCTCGCGGACAAGCTTTACTCTCCCGTACCTGTTCTGGCGGTACCGGAAGCTGCCGCGCGACATCGTGAAATGATTATCCCCGATCCAGACAGACAGCTCTGCATTTTTCAGACGGTCAAGCATAATAACCTCCTGCATCACAGTGTTGTGAGCGGATAAAGCCGCACGTTTGGATAAAGCTTTTAATTAATATGATTAAGCATAGCGCATTCTCTTTCATCTGGCAAGAACAATCTTTAAATAAAAGAAGTAGAAAATCATCGCAATTTGTATTACTCTATACTTATTATGTATCACAGGAAAGGAGTGTGAAATATCATGAACATTCGTAAACTGGCAAGCCTGGCGCTGTGCCTGCTCCTGGTCCTCTCTCTCACCGGATGCAGCCAGAAGATC
This sequence comes from uncultured Lachnospiraceae bacterium, assembly GCA_946614075.1. The sequence goes on from CAMOGO010000243.1 coordinate 1,961, forward strand.
TCCGCAGCGGAAACCGCTGCCGCGGATACCACGGCAAGCGAGACAGAGGCCATGGAGTCTGCCGAATCCATGGCGATGGATGACGCCGAGACAGAATCCATGGCAATGGATGATGTCGGAATGGAAACCATGGCGATGGATGACGCCACGGAGGACGGCTATCAGGGGATCGATGTCGAATCTCCGGAGTGGGTCGGCATGCTCGAGGCTGCCGAGGACGCGGATCAGATGCTCATCGTCGCTGCCTTCAGCGAGGATGCGACGAGCGCCTGGATCTCTCTGCATGAGAAGCAGGAGGACGGCACCTGGCACATGGTCATGACGGCTCCCGGCTTTATCGGCAAAAACGGCCTCAACAAGACCAAAGAAGGCGACGCCAAGACCCCGACCGGCACCTTCCATTTTAACCGTGCATTCGGCATCGCCGATGACCCGGGCTCTCTCATTCCTTACGTCAAGGTCGACGAGGATACCTACTGGTCCGGCGACCCGCGCGAGGGCTTCCATTACAATGAGCTGGTAAGCTTAAAAGACCTTCCGGAGCTTGACCTGGAAAGCGGTGATTCCGAGCATATCGTGGATTATCCTTACCACTATCAGTACTGCCTGAATATCAGCTACAATGAAGAAGGCACACCGGGCCTCGGATCCGCGATCTTCCTTCACTGCTATGGACCGGCGAAGCCCTTTACGGGCGGCTGTGTTGCCATCCCGGAGGATTGCATGAAGTTCGTCATGCAGCGCGTTGATGAGGAGACCGCTGTGGTGATCAATACCTACGAGGTACTGTCCGATGGGGCGGACTGGCCGTCCAGCACCTGGCCGCAGGAAAGATAGGCACATTTTCAGTATAACATGAAATGAGCTGCCGCACGGTGGGAAAACGTCTGCTCCCCTCGCGCCGCAGCTCATTTTGTCTTATTTCATCTCCGCCTGCAGGTAGGATACCAGACGGTCCTTTACCAGGTCATCCCATTCGACGACCTCAATGCCGAGCTTTGCCGCGCGCATTCTCATGATAGCCCGGCTTTTGCTGACCGGAGCCGAGGTCACGATCATTGCCCGAGATCCCTTTCCGCCGAAACGGTCTCTCAGGATTGCCAGCTCATTCAGCGCCTCGGTCTTGATCTCGCTCGTCTTGCAGCTGATCAGCAGAGGCTGAACCCCTCTCACCGCCATCACATCGATCTCATTCGTCACGGCATTTCGCTGCGACGTGCCTCCGTCCCAGTTGACCACGGCGCTCAGAATCACATCATCAAAGCAGCCTGCTGCGATGCAGGAGCGATAGACCAGAAGCTCTAAGACTGACCCGATGTCTCTCAGCCAAAAGCGGACGGTCTCATCCGGAAAACGGAAAGCCACCTCATTCTCCGTGATCGAAAGCTCCCCAATCAGGCCCTCTTTCTCCAATGCACGCAAAAAAGGCGGCTCTGCATTTGCCGTATGCTTCTCCACCTTCAGGCTTC
>CAMOGO010000244.1 GCA_946614075.1 uncultured Lachnospiraceae bacterium
AGAGGTGGAGAAGGTTGTGCTGGCATAGCATATGATATTGCCCTATGCGTCGCGACCGGGCGATTTCAATCGAGTAGGAGAAGGTTTACCCGACTCCTACTCGCTGCGCCGGCCGCCGTTGCCGTCAGGCGACATTTACCTTGGGGCGGCCGTGCGCATAAAAAGAAGACGACGATGCCGAAACCGGTATCGCCGCCTTGCCCCTGCCAAGGAGTGCGGGTGGCGGGACTTGAACCCGCACGAGTGTAAGCTCGTCAGATTTTGAGTCTGATGCGTCTGCCATTCCGCCACACCCGCGTATTTACATACCTTGTCAGTATAGAGGTATGACTTCCAAAAGTCAAGCGTTGCGGCTTATTTTTTACATCAGTCCGGTCAGGGTACGGATTAGCATGAAGGAGACCGTTATGGAATGCAGGACGGCACAGCGTATGATACCGCGCTATATTCAGGGAGACCTGAAAGGTTCCGAATTAAATGATTTCCTCGATCATGTCATGAACTGTCAGGAATGCTACGACGAGCTGGAGGTGTATTACACCATCGATGCCGGCCTGAAGGAGCTTGACGGTGCGGACGGTCAGGTGGATACGCTGAAGGCGACGATCGACAGGGCCATGAAGGAGTCAAGGGATACCGAGAGAAGGCTGATTTTCCATCAGCACTTTTTCTATGCGAGCAGTACGGTCGTATTCTGGTTCCTTTTAGCAGCGGTGATCGTCCAGCTCAGGCTTTTGCTGGAATACGCCGTGCAGGCGGGACACCTGGTGTTTTAATAGAAGGAAATTTGGCGAGGAGAATGGAAATGGCACAGAGAATCGTTTTGATCGATGGACACAGTATCCTGAACAGAGCTTTTTACGGCGTCCCGGACCTGACGAATTCGGAGGGGCTTCATACCAATGCGGTCTATGGATTTTTGAATATCATGTTCCGGGAGCTCGACGAGGAGAAACCGGATTTTCTCGCGGTGGCCTTTGACCGGAAGGAGCCGACCTTCCGTCACCAGATGTACGCGGAGTACAAGGGAACCCGCAAGGCAATGCCCGATGAGCTGCACGAGCAGGTGCCCATCATGAAGGAGGTCCTTCGGGCGATGGGAGTGACGGTCATGGAGCTTCCGGGCTTTGAGGCGGATGATATCCTGGGAACGATGGCCAAAAGGAGCGAGGAGCTGGGCCGCCAGGTAACCATCCTTTCCGGTGACCGCGACCTTCTCCAGCTGGCGACGGATCAGATCCGGATCTGCATTCCCCGGACCCGGAAGGGCGAGACGACCTATGAGTATTTTGACGCGGCCGGCGTGAAGGAGGCCTACGGGGTGACTCCGACCGAGTTCATCGATATGAAGGCTCTGATGGGAGATACCTCGGATAATATCCCGGGAGTCCCGGGGATCGGAGAGAAGGGGGCCGGGCAGATCATCGCCCAGTACGGAAGCATTGAGAATGCCTACGCCCATGTCGCCGAGATCAAGGCCAAGCGTGCCAGAGAGTCCCTTTCCGAGCATTACGATATGGCGCAGATGAGCAAGATTCTCGCTACCATCGAGATCCATGCGCCGATCGAGGAGGAGTGGCTTTCCTGCCCGCTTACGGATCTTTATACGCCGGAGGCCTATGAGATGGTGAAGCGTCTGGACTTTAAGTCCATCGCGGCGCGTTTCCAGGTCCCTGCGGTAAAGGAAGAAACGGTTTTCACCCTGATACGGACGAAGGAGGAGGCCGAGGCCTTCTTTCATGCGGCGGAAGGAGCTGACCTGTTTGGCTTTTCCTGGATCCTGGAGGAAGAGAAGCCGATCGCTCTTTCCCTCTGCGTGAAAGAGGCAGAGGCGGTCAGCTTCGTGATCGGCGAGGAGCTCCCCTTTGACTGGCTTCTTAAGAAGCTGATCGAGCTTTCCTGCCATGCCGGAAGGATTGCCACCATCGGCTGGAAGAAAACCTGCCTGCTGAGTTCCGAGGCGAAGGCGTATACCTCCTCCGTCATGGACTGCGAGGTAGGGGCCTACCTGCTCAATCCCTTGAAGAATTCCTACGCGGCGGACGACATCGCCCGGGACATCCTGCAAAGGACGGTACCCTCCTATACAGAGCTTGCCGGGAAGGCCTCTTTTGGAGAGCTTTTCGAGAAAAAGCCCGAGGTCTTTGCCCAGGCAGCGGGACGGGAGGCGTGGGTCGCCTTCCTGGCCGCGAAGCCGATCGAGGAAGCGCTTGCCGCACAGGGCATGAAGAGCCTCTACGAGGAGATCGAGCTCCCGCTCATTCCGGTGCTGGCCGACATGGAGCTGGCTGGCGTCAGGGTCGAGAAGGAGGCCTTGGCCGAGTATGGCATGAGGCTGCAGGAGAAGATCGACCAGGTTCAGAAGGAGATTTACGAGGAAACCGGCGAGGTGTTCAACATCAATTCCCCGAAACAGCTGGGTGAGATTCTGTTCGAACGCATGAAGCTGCCGGGTGGGAAAAAGACGAAGTCCGGATATTCCACGGCGGCGGATGTCCTGGAGAAGCTGGCCCCCGATGTACCGGTGGTCCGTTCCATCCTGGATTACCGTCAGTATACGAAGCTGAAGTCCACCTATGCGGACGGCCTTGCCGGCTATATCCGCGAGGACGGCAGAATCCACGGAAGATTCCACCAGACCGTGACAGCGACCGGACGGCTTAGCAGTACGGATCCGAACCTGCAGAATATCCCGGTCCGCATGGAGCTGGGACGGGAGATCCGGAAGCTGTTCGTGCCGGAGGAAGGCTGCGTTCTGATCGACGCTGACTACTCCCAGATCGAGCTGAGAGTTCTGGCCCACATGTCGCAGGATACCAACCTGATCGAGGCCTATGGCCAGGCACAGGATATTCATGCGATCACGGCCTCCAAGGTCTTTCATGTCCCGCTCGAGGAGGTCACGCCCGCTTCCGTGGACATGTGCCTGATCGATCCGCCATACTCATCCGGCGGACTCTTTGCCGGAGATCGGAAGATGGACACGCGGACGAAGTACACCGACACGGACTTTCTGGGCGCGGCCCGCTTCCAGAGCTTCAGCGGCGACAACATGGATCAGCGCGCCTTTATCCACTTCCTGACGGTCGTCTCGGCAGACCTTCGGGAGAAAACCAAAGAGGGCGGCGTGGTCGCGTGCTTCACCGACTGGCGACAGCTGCCGGCCGTGTCCGACGCGCTGCAGATGGGCGGATGGGTATGGCGCGGCGTGGCCGTCTGGGACAAGGGCACGAGCCGGAACATCCTCGGGCGGTATCGGAATGATTGCGAATATATCGTCTGGGGAACGAACGGAGCGCGGGAAGTAAAGCCGGAGGTTTACAAGGGCTCCGGAGCGCTTCCGGGCGTGTACCGTGTGCCGTCCGTGACAACAGGCGAAAAACACCACCAGACCGAGAAGCCGGTCGCGCTTCTTCGGCAGC
>CAMOGO010000245.1 GCA_946614075.1 uncultured Lachnospiraceae bacterium
GCACTTCAGGCGGACGACGGCGGACCCGACGTTCGGGCGAGGCATAAAGCAGTTCGGCGGGACATTGGCCGCCAGATAGACGTCGGCGTAATACTGTACCGCGAGCGACAGTGCGCCGTAGTCCTTGGTTCCCGGGCCGGCCTGCATGCGCTCGGCGACCTCCTTCTGAACCATAACCGTGATGCTCGCGAGCGGTACACCGCTTTCCAAAAGGCCCATGATGATGGGGGTCGTGATGTAATAAGGGAGGTTAGCGACGACCTTGATCGGGCGGCCGCCGTTTTTCTCCTGCGCCAGGGCGGCGACGTCGAGCTTCATGATGTCCGCGTTCACGACGGTCACGTTCGGGCAGTCGCGCAGGGTATCCTCCAGGATCGGGATCAGGTTCCGGTCGATCTCGACGGCAACGACCTCGCGGGCGGCCTTGGACAGCGCCTGGGTCATCGTCCCGATGCCGGGGCCGATCTCGAGGACAAAGTCGTCCTTCGTCAGTTCGGCCGCATCGATGATCTTGTCCAGCACGTGCGGATCGATCAGGAAATTCTGGCCGAATTTTTTCTGGAATACAAACTGGTATTTCTGCAGCACCTCGATGGTGCCGGCAGGATTGCCAAGTGTAGGCATAAATTTCTCCTTAATTAAAAAGTGCTCCGCTGCAGCCGAGCTACTAGGCTCAGCGTTCGCCTTCGGCTCCGCTTCTCCAAGGGCTCGGCAGGGCACGCACGTAACCGTCAGTCTTCACCTTCGGCTCGACTGACGCTAAGTGCTCCGCTGCATCCTGTACATCTTACAGGCGTTCTCCCAGGTCACGGCTTCGACTTCTTCGCGGGTGATGCCCTTGATCCGGGCGAGTTCGGTGACGACGAGGGGCAGATACTGCGAGTTGTTCCGTTTGCCGCGGTGCGGGGTCGGTGCGAGGTAGGGGCTGTCGGTCTCGAGGACGAGTTGGGAAAGGGGTGCGTACTCGACGACCTCCTTCAGCTTCCGTCCGCTCTTGAAGGTCAGGACGCCGCCGATGCCCAGGTAATACCCCATGTTCAGGTACTCGCGGGCGATCTCTGTGCTGTAGGAAAAGCAGTGGATGACGCCGTTTAAGCCTTTGGCCGCATCGGACTTCATCATGTCCAGGGTGTCCTTGGCTGCGTCGCGGCTGTGGATCACGACGGGCATGTCCTTTTCCTGTGCGAGCAGGAGCTGCCGTTCAAACCATTTTTTCTGGGTATCATGATCGGGCTCCGGCCAGTAGTAGTCGAGGCCGATCTCGCCGAGGGCCACGACGCGCGGGTGGTCCATCTGGGCCCGCAGCCATTCGAAATTTTCCTCATTTAATTCCGCGGTTTCGTTCGGATGAACGCCCGCTGCCGCCCAGATAAAGGGGTACTTTTCCGCCAGCTCGATCGACGTCTTTGTGCTGGATAGCGATGCTCCGATATTCACAACCCGTGTGACGCCGCACTCCGGAAGGCTCTTCAGGATCTCCTCCCGGTCGTCATCAAAGGCTCTGCTGTCGTAATGTGCGTGTGTCTCAAAAATCATTCAAATCTCCAAATAATAACTGAATTTCTCCCGGCATCGGCAAATCGCAATACATCTGCAATCTGCCCTGATTACCTTAATGCATGATACCCGAAAATCGCGGACAGCCTGGAGGCAGTCTCCATGACGTTTTCCCGCATGAAATCCATGCTTTCCTCCATCCGGTAATGCGGGCCGGCCGCGCTGACGGTGACGACGACCTTTCCGTTCATGTCGTAGACCGGGGCGCCGACGCAGATCAGGTCCGCCTCGATCTCGCCGTGGTCGACCGCGTAGCCGTTCCGTACAATCTCATCGAGCTCCCGCCGCAGCATCTCCGGGTCCATGATCGTATTCTCGGTGTAAGGCTTCAGGGTCGGCAGCAGCTCAAAGTACTGCCTCTGGTACTCCGGTGTCTGGTGGGCCAGAAGGATCTTCCCGCCGCAGGTCGCGTGCGCGTAGGCGCGGGTGCCGAGCTTCGTCTGGCAGACGATCGACCGGTAGGTCTCGACCTTATCCAGATAGAATACGTTAAAACCATTCAGCGCGGTCAGGTTGATGGTCTCCTTGACCACGGCCGAGAGGCGCTCGAGCTCGGGCCGGCACAGAGTACGCGTGTCGGACTGGCCGAGGATACTGCTTGCCAGCATGACCAGCTGAGGCCCGGCCTGATAGGTCTTCCGGACCGGATCCTGTATGAGATATTTCTTTTCCAGAAGCGTCGTCAGCTGGCGGAAAATGGTCGTCTGCGGCATCGAAAGCGCATCGACCAGCTCCTTTAAGGACCATTCCTTCTGATTGCCGGCAAAACACTCGAGAATGTCCAAAGCCTTGATTGTGCTGCTTACCTGATCCTTAGGCATTTTTACTCCTCTCCGGCAAAAGATTTTTCGCCTTGCCTGCAAAAGCCTGATTTCTTCTTTGTTTGCGTTGACAAATTCTTGTCACAAGTATATCATTAACTTCAGAAAACGCAATAACGGAACGCGATTCCGCTATGCGGAAACAGACTTTTTTATTGGATAGGCGCTCAGCCGGAAAGGAGCTTCACCATGTCTTTTGTTTCAGAAAAAAGCAAAAAAACACCCAGATCTCAGATCCGTGAAATGTTTGCGATGCAGACGGGTCTGGACAATATCGTAAGCTTTGCCCTTGGCGAGCCGGATTTCACCTCACCCCGGCATGTCATCGACGCGGCGATCGCCTCTTTAAACCGTGGTGAGACCCACTACGTCCCGAACGCCGGCATTCCGGCCCTTCGCGCAGCTGTCGCCGAGGATTACCAGAAGCGTGGCTTTGATTATAAGCCTGAGAATATCGTCATCGGCCAGGGTGCCATCAGTATCCTGCTGCTCGCCTGCACCGCGATCCTGGACATCGGAGATGAGGTTCTGATCGCTGATCCCGGCTGGGCCAACTATCAGGGTCTGGTCATGCAGGTCGGCGCTGTCGCCGTCCCGGTCAAGGTCCGTGAGGAGAACGGGTTCCAGTTCGACCCGGCAGACCTTGAGGCGGCCATCACGCCGAAGACCAAGCTCATCATCCTGAACTCCCCGTCGAACCCGACCGGCGGCGTGGCCAGCTATGAGACCATGCGCCAGATCGCCGAGGTCGTCAAGAAGCACGATCTCTACGTGCTCGCGGACGAGATTTACCGTGCCCTCCTCTGGGACGACGAGCCGTACACCTCCATCGCCAGCTTCCCCGGCATGAAGGAGCGCACCGTCTTAGTCGATGGTTTTTCCAAGAAATATGCTATGACCGGCTTCCGTGTCGGCTGGGGCGCAGGCCCGGTCGAGGTCATCGAGACCATGACCAAGCTCGTGGAGAACGTCCTTTCCTCCGTCAACGAGGGTGTCCAGTGGGCTGGTGTTGCCGCTCTGACCGGCGACCAGCAGTGC
>CAMOGO010000246.1 GCA_946614075.1 uncultured Lachnospiraceae bacterium
GGTCGGCCGGGAATCGTAGCCCTTGGAACGCTGGATCGTAGCCAGCTTTGTATTCGGACCGATCGCGGCACGGATTGCGTCCCAGTCAAAGGAACCATCCGGCTTTAAGTCGGCCTGACGATAGCTGACCCCGTACTCCTTTAAAGAGCCGACGGAATCACGAATTCCGATGACCTCCTCGAGGGTGTCATACGGCTTTCCGACTGGCGACATGAGCTCATCACCCGGGCGAAGGTTCGAAGCCAGAGCCAGGGCCAGAGCCTGGGTTCCGCAGACGATCTGAGGCCGCACCAGAGCGGTCTCGGTATGGAAGGTATCCGCGTACACCTGCTCAAGGGTGTCGCGGCCGATGTCATTGTAACCGTAGCCCGTCGTTGAGGTGAAATGCGCCTCGCTGACACGGTTTTTCTGCATGGCGTACAGGACCTTTCCCTGATTGTACTCAGCCGTACGGTCAATCTCTTCAAAGCGATCCTTCAGTCCGGCTTCCACCTCACTGGCTAAAGCCAGAACCTCAGGACTTACTCCCAGCTTCTGATACATATGTGATAATCCCCTTTTTCTCAAGTATCATGGCCAGATGCTCCTGTAAAGCATCCGGCGAGGAAAAGTCGTCGAGATTTACCCACTCGACCTCCCTCTCTCTTTTAAACCAGGTGATCTGACGCTTGGCAAAATGCCTGGTTTCCTTTTTGATCCGGTCTACAGCCTCCGGCAGCGTTTCCTTCCCGTCCAGATAGCTGTAAATCTGTTTATAGCCGAGTCCCTGCATGGAGACATCGGTGCTTGTTAAACCGCCTGCGCGTAAACGCGTCACCTCATCCAGAAGCCCCTCCTCCATCATCTGATCGACGCGAAGGTCGATCCGGCGGTAGAGCTCGGGTCTCGGACGATTCAATACGATGTAGGCAAAGCGGTAAGGTGATTCCTTTTGTCTTTGTTCCTGATTATGCTCCGAAATCCGGCTTCCTGTCTGACGGGCAAACTCCAGCGCGCGAATGACGCGCTTGACATTATTCGGGTGGATCGCCGCGGCACTGTCCGGATCCAGAGCCGCAAGCTCTGCATGCAGGGCCTCGGCGCCCTCCGTAACGGCCCGCTCCTCCAGCTCATGCCGGTAGGAATAGTCGGTATCGGTCTCGGTAAAGTCGATGTCATACAGCACAGCCTGGATGTAAAAGCCGGTTCCGCCCGTGAGGATGGGAATATGACCTCTTTCGGTAATCTCCCGGATGCACCGCTTCGCCTCCATCTGGAAACGGACGACATTATAATCCTCGGATGGGTCGCAGCAGTCGATCAGATGATGCGGGATCCCCTGACGCTCCTTAAGCGGAAGCTTGGCAGAGCCGATATCCATACCGCGGTAAACCTGCATGGAATCTGCACTGATGATCTCCCCGCCGATCCGTTTGGCCAGCGTCAGGGAGCATTCGGTTTTTCCGACGGCCGTGGGTCCGGTCAGAACGATGAGCGGCGGCTTTTTGTCCGTGCTCAGGTGCATGTCTGTCGCGTTTTGTATTTCAATCTGTTTCATGGCAAATTTTACTTATACGATCCGTTTGAACTGCTTTTCCAGGTCCCGCTGCGTCATCTCGATCATCGTCGGACGGCCGTGCGGGCAGCAATAGGGATTTTCACAGCGAAGCATCTGGCTGATCAGATCCTCGGCTTCCGCCCGGCTGATCGCGTTTCCGCCCTTGATGGCCGCCTTGCAGGACATGGTGGCGATCCGCTCTGCGATGAGCGTCTCGGCCGGAATGGTCCCGCTTTGCAGGATTTCCTCCAGGAAGGAAAGAAGAAGCTCCTTCTCCTCCACGAGGTAATGAGTGGCCGGTACGCCGGTGACGGCGATATCGTTTCCGCCGAAGTCCTCCGAGTAAAAGCCGAATTCCGTCAGAAGCTCGCAGGATTTCTCCCACGCGATCTTCTCAGCCGGCGTCAGGGACAGGACGATGGCAGGGCTAATGCTCTGCACCTCGACCTCCTGGGTAGCCTTGCGGGCCATCATACGCTCGTAGATGACCTTCTCATGGGCGGCATGCTGGTCGACGAAATAGACCTTATCCTGATATTCGATAATCCAGTAGGTCCGGAAGATCTGTCCGACCAGGGTAAAATAAGGCCTGTTCTTCTCCTGAAAGACAGCCTGGTCAAACAAGGTGTCCTGAACCGGCTCCAGGGCCACGACCGGCTCCGGTGTGCTCTTTATCCTTTGCGTCTCGAAAGGTTCCGGTGTGTTCTTTATCCTTTGCGTCTCGAAAGGCTCCGGCGCGCTTTGGGGCTTTTTCGTGTCTATGGGCTCGGGCGCTTCCCCGAGAACCTTAGTATTATCACGCGCATTTGTATCCGTGCGGTATCCGATTTCTATTTCCGATACCTGCTCCGTACGAACAGGCTTGGCAGAAAAAGCGGACGGTCTTTCTGTCACAGGTCCTTCTGCTGCAGTTTCTTCCGCCTCGGCTCGTTCCGTTTCCGTTCGATCTGTCACGACAGGAGTTATTTTAGATTCAGCGCTTTCACCCAAAGTATGCCTTATTGGCATGGTCTGGATTTCCTCGAGCTTCACCGTAGGGATCATCTCCCGCACGGACAGGGCCTCGCGGACAGCCTGGATGACGGCGTAGCGCACCTCCAGGGGCTCTTTGAAGCGGATTTCCATCTTGGACGGATGCACGTTCACGTCGGTCAGCTCGACCGGCATGGTGATCGTCAGGAGCGTCACCGGGTACTGGTGCTGCATGAGGCGGCCTTTGTAGCCCTCCTCGATTCCCTGTGTGACGTAGGAGTTGCGGATGTAGCGGCCGTTGATGAAGTAAAACTCCATCTGGCGATTACCCCGGCAGAGGGAGGGCTTTCCGATAAAACCGTCGATGGTGGCGACGGTTCCCTCGTAGTGGACGGGAATGAGGGAGGACAAAAACTCTCGGCCTAAAATGGCGTAGGCAGCCTCCCGGAGATTTCCGCTGCCGTTTGTCTGGAATTTCTCCCGCCCGGCCACGATCAGCTTCAGCGAGATTTCCGGATGGGAAAAGGCCATTCTCTGGGCCAGATCCGTGATGGCAGCGGCTTCGCTGCTCTCCGACCGCAGGAATTTACGGCGGGCAGGGGTATTGTAAAAAAGGTCACGGATGAAAAAGGTCGTTCCGTCTACGGTTCCGACCTCCTCATAGCCCATCTCCTCTCCGCCCTCGATCCGGTACCGGATGCCGGTGAGAGATTCTTTTGTCTTTGTGATGAGCTCAACCTTGGAAACGGCCGCGATGCTCGACAGCGCCTCTCCGCGAAAACCCAGGGTCGCGACACGCGTAAGGTCCTCCGAATCGAGGATCTTGCTCGTGGCGTGGCGGGCGAAGGCGATCCGGATCTCGGAAGGGTCGATCCCCTTGCCGTTGTCGGTGACGCGGATAAAGTC
>CAMOGO010000247.1 GCA_946614075.1 uncultured Lachnospiraceae bacterium
CCAACGATGCTGACATTTTCTCCGCAGAGGGCATTGAACAGGGTGGATTTTCCTACGTTCGGCCGTCCCACGACGGCAACGATGGTGTTTTTCACGATGGTTCTCCTGAAATATAGGGGACTTATCACAAAAGCTGCCTGAGAGGCAGCTTTATGATTTTCATTGTAATACGTTTTACTTTTCGGCTTCTCTTGCGCGCAGTGCTCTCTGGATCCGCTCGGCGTTGCTGAAGCCCTGTACCGACATGTCGTAGTTGAAGGAGTTGATGATAGCCGCAAGATACCGGCTGATGTTCGCCTCCATGTACCAGTCTCTGGTATAGATGTCCTGAGGCTTGTAGTTTAAGTTGGTGGTGACGACCAGATCGAAATATTCCTTCGCGTAGGCCTCGTCAAAGCGCTCATAGCCGCTTGTGAACAGGCCGAAGGTGCAGCAGACGATAACATTCTTTGCACCGCGCTCCTTAAGCTCTCTTGCGGTATCGAGCATGGAATCACCGGAGGAGATCATATCGTCTACGATCAGGACGGTCTTGTCCTTGACGGAGGAGCCGAGGAACTCATGCGCCACGATCGGGTTACGTCCGTTTACGACCTTGGAGTAATCACGGCGCTTATAGAACATACCCATATCGACGCCGAGGTTGTTGGCAAGGAAGATCGCGCGTCCCATTGCTCCCTCGTCCGGGGAGATGACCATGAAAGTGTCCTTGTTGATGACCATATCCGGGAACTTTCTGAGGATCGCCTTCACGAACGCATAGGTCGGCATGTAGGAGTCGAAGCCGTTCAGCGGGATCGAGTTCTGTACTCTCGGGTCATGCGCGTCAAAGGTGATGATGTTCTTAACGCCCATGTTGACCAGCTCTTCAAGTGCCATTGCGCAGTCCAGGGACTCCCTCTTCTCTCTCTTATGCTGCCGGGATTCGTAGAGGAACGGCATGATCACATTGACGCGGTGCGCCTTGGAAACGCTGGCTCCGATAATGCGCTTTAAGTCCTGATAGTTGTCATCCGGCGACATATGATTTGTGAAGCCGCTGACGGTATAGGTATTGGAGTAATTGGTAATGTCACAGAGAATGTACTCATCGACACCGCGGACAGACTCGTTGAATACTGCCTTGGCCTCGCCGGTTCCGAAACGCGGGCAGGTCAGATCCAGAAGGAAGGAATCGGGCGCGAAATCACGCAGCAGGACGGAATCGTTGAATTTCTCCTGCAGCTTGACGATGTCGTGCTGCCTGTACTCTACGAGGGCCTCGTCTACTTCCTTTGCGAGCTTATCTGCACTGATGTGTGCTGCCAGACGCAGCGGAGCTACCGGAATTGCTTCAATAGTATAGTTATCTGTCATATGATCTATTCCTTTCCCTGAAACGGGTCATCCATGCCAGCCGTGTAGCTCACCGCCATGGGGAGTTATATGCTTATTTGATCACTGATTCATTTCCTGATCTGACGGAACCGCCAGGGCTGCTGCCTGCGGTATTTCATCGGAGACAGGAACAGCGCTGAATACAGTTCCATTGCCGTGTGCATCATACCATCACTCAGCTTATCTTTCAATGATAATAAGTGCACAAATAGTGCATAAAATTAGAAACTTTATCCACAACTGCTGTGGAATAACTCACACACTGTGGAATACTTCGTCCACAAGCCTGCTGTACTCCAAAAAGGCATCGGTCTGTCCCAGATCATCCTTCAGAAGCTCCGCGATAGTGCGGTAATACCATGCCTGCCTGGCGGGATCCTTCATATGGAAGGTGTTCCAGATATTTTCGCCGAGGCGGTCGTAGTCGCGCCGGATAGCACGCAGGTTGGAGAGCTTGTCGCAAAGCCAGATGATACGGACGTTTTTATCCGCGGTGATCCTGAGATGATCGATGGATTCCTGCTTTCGGATGTTCCAGGTGATCTCTTCCGTCTCATATTCGATCGTGTCCTCTGTCTCGCAGTCCACGAGCCAGGCTACATAATGTCCGAATTCACGCTCAATGTCTGCAAGGCTGATCCCCGTGTCCTCTACGGTGTCATGGAGCACCACTGCCGCCAGCACCTCCATGTCGTCTGTCAGGGATGCTGCGGTCACCAGTGCCTCCAGCGGATGCAGGATATACGGCAATGTGCTGTTTTTGCGTTTCTCCCCCGTATGTGCTTTCAGGGCGTAGGTAATTGCCTTTTCCAGTATTGTGATAGACTCTCCTCGCTTATGCTTTCTGGCTTCCTTCTGAAGCTTGCCCCTGCCGGTCCTTCGGGATCCGGATGGTGGCCGTCGTTCCGAAGCCGATCTCGGAGGTGATCTCCAGCTCGCCTCCGCACATCTCCCTCAGGCGGTAGCGGACATTTTCAATTCCGATATGACTGCGGCTCGTATCGTCCGAACCCTTTTCCGGATCAAATCCCACGCCGTCATCCTCGATCACGATCTCATAGCAGTCTTCTTTTTCATATGCGCTGATATCAAGGATGCCGCCCTCCGGCTGCTTGCTGATGCCATGGCGTACGGCATTTTCCACGATCGGCTGAATGGAAAGCGCGGGCACAAGGAAGTCCGTGGTCTCGATGTTGTAAAAGATCTGAAGCCGGTCATCGTAACGCATTTTTTCCAGATTCAGATAATTGCGGATATGCTTGAGCTCCTCTGCAAACGGGACATTTCGTGTCTGTTTAAGCGAATCCATGTTGACGCGCAGATAGGAGGAGAACTCGTCGATCGCCTTTTTCGCCAGCTGCGGATCCTCATCGCACATATAGTAGATCGAAGCCAGGGAATTGTAAAGGAAATGCGGCTGGATCTGGCTCATCATGATCGAGATCCGGTTTTCCGCAAGTTCCCTGTCCTGTTCCTCAAGCCTCTTTTTCTGGCGCAGGTAATTGCGCATAGTGTATATGCCGGCACCCACCGTAACGATCAGGAACGCGATGAGCGTGTAAACGCTGCCTGTGGAGCTCTGCGTCACAAAGTAGCTGGTCACGTCGATGGTGATTCCGCCCAGGCAGACCAGAAATACCACCATGACCGTAACATTGACCGGCCCCGTGCTTTCCCCTTCACGTACTGCCACGATCAGCGTGCTGATCAGCACGATCAGAAACAGGCCGATATTAAAGCCGTACGCAAACTGCCTTAAGTCAAAGACATTGAAGATCTGCAGGAAAAGAACGATCACGTCAAACCCCATCAGTCCGATCGCGCTTCCCTTCAGGAATACCTGGAAGCGGTCGTCCGCCTGTGTGGACGCGATCACCAGAAGCGGCACCAGCGTCATCATCAATGCCGAAAAGCTGATGTAGGAAAGCAGCTTTGTGTACCCTGCCATCAGATAATCCATGAACCGAAGGTCCGTAAGCCGCCAGATGGCCGTCATGATGCCTACACAGCTGACATAAAGCAGAAGGTAC
>CAMOGO010000248.1 GCA_946614075.1 uncultured Lachnospiraceae bacterium
GTTTGGCCGAGAGTCTGTCCAGGCCAGGGCCAGGAACTTTTGCCGACAGGCCGAGTTCATGCAGGATTATGAGGATGATGTCCCATGGACCGGTCAGTTTTTCGGCTATTTTCCAACCTATCAGGACATGACCACGAAGCAGCTCAGGGGCTACTTTACCTGGCGGACACAGCTGCGCAAGGGGAATATCCAGCCAATCCCGCTTTCGGCTGCCTATATCTATGTCTTTGAGCTGTTAAATGGCGTCGGAGCAGATTCTCCGGAGGATGCTTTCCGGAAGATGCAGGACTTTGAAGAGAAGTTCCTGGATTCCGGGATCGGAGATGACAGGATCCGTCCGAATCTGAAGCGGTGGATGATGGAGTTTGGTATTCTGAAAAATCTGCCGCCTGACCTTGTGAGCCGGGTGGCAGACCCGGAGCAGGTGGAAAGAGATGCTGCCATTTCCGCTCTGAGGACTCCGGGGATTCATTCAACGGATGAGGTGTTTGACGCCTTGATCAGCCTGGGAGGTAAGAAGATCGAGGGCTCACCAGTGCTGAAAATGGATGCGGTGAAAGGAAAACAGCTTTTCGCCGATGCCTGGAGAGTGGCTACTGCCTGCTATTCAAAGGAAGCAGATCTTTGCACGCAGCTTTTCGGTGAGAAGAGGACACGCGCCTGGTATCCGCTGACCAACGCGGTTTATTATGAGAAGGAAAAGCCGGTAGACCGGGAGTATCGCCTGAATTACTGCCGTCTGTTTTACCGCAAGGGCGGTCGATGGTTCATGGAGGCTTTTGAGAAGCTCTCCTTTGACCGGGGGATGCTGCAGGGCTTCTTGCATGAGGCGGATGCTCGCTTTCGCCGGTATCTGAAGACCGGCCGTTATTTGAAGGAGAATTCGGATGACGAGTGGGCGATCCCGTATATTGATGCGGTGATCGAGGCTGACCGGAAGGCCGTGATCGAGGCCTCGCGGCCTAAGATTTCGATTGACTTTTCGGGACTAGATAGAATACGCCAGGACGCTTTGGTGACCCAGGAAAGCCTCCTGACCGAGGAGGAGCTGAGGGAAGAGCATAGGGATTTCCAGAAAACAGATGTATGGAAAGAAGAGGATGTCTTCGAGAGGACAGATACGACAGATGCTGAAGCGCTTCCGCTGGAAATGAATCCGGACATTCCTCTGGATCCGGTGCAGTTCCGGATTCTGCATAGGCTGCTTTCGGGCGAGGATGTTTCTGAGCTGCTTAAAGAAGGCCATCTGATGCCCTCTGTCACGGCGGATGCCATCAATGAGGCTCTGTTTGACGAGTTTGGAGATACTGTGCTTTTATGCGAGGATGACAGGCTTCTCATCGTGGATGATTATATAGAGGATTTAAAGGAATACTTAGGGGATTGTCAGTAGGGATATCTGCGAAGCTTTTGGGGAAGGATATCCGGGGACTCCCTGTCATGATATGGGAGGAACGGCCAATGGATGAACCGAAAAAGGTGCCGAAGCGGATTGCGCAGACGGTGCTGAATTCTTTAAAGGGCGGCGTGGTGCCGCGGATTGGCCTACCGTACATCACGGTGGGCAGGAAAAGTGAGATCGAGGCGCTGCTTCACGATGTGGATATCATCTCGGAGGGCGGTGCGTCATTTCGCTTTATCGTCGGGCGCTACGGCAGCGGCAAAAGCTTTCTTCTGCAGACGATCCGGAATTATGTGATGGATAGAGGCTTCATCGTGGCGGATGCGGATCTTTCCCCGGAGCGAAGACTTCAGGGGACCAGGGGGCAGGGACTTGCCACGTACCGGGAGCTGATTTCCAATCTTTCCACCAAGACCAAGCCGGAGGGCGGGGCATTGACGCTCATTCTTGACCGGTGGATCAATGCGGTCCAGAGCGAGGCCATGCAGGAAACCGGACTTCTTCCCGGGGATCCGGCACTCGCCGCCGCTGCGGACAAAAAAATCTATGCTGTCACGGCTGCGGTCAGTGAGCTGGTGCATGGCTTTGAATTTGCCAAGCTTCTGTCCACGTATTACCATGCGTACCTTGCCGGAGACGACGAGCAGAAGGCGAAGGTCGTGAAATGGTTCCGCGGGGAGTATGCCCTGAAGAGCGAGGCCCGAGAGGCTTTAGGCGTCAACATGATCATTACCGACGATGACTGGTACGACTATCTGAAGCTCTTTGCCGTTTTCTTCCGGCTGGCGGGCTATACCGGCATGTTCATCATGATCGATGAGCTGGTCAATCTTTACAAAATCCCGAATTCCATCACGCGTCAGTATAATTTCGAGAAAATGCTCACCATGTACAATGACACCCTGCAGGGTAAGGCGAAGTACCTCGGTATTCTCATGGGGGCGACGCCGCAGGCTCTGGAGGATAAGAGGCGAGGCATCTACAGCTACGAGGCATTGCGGTCCCGGCTCAGCGAGGGACGTTTCTCTCGCCCGGGAGCCAGAGATCTGCTGGCACCGGTGATCCGTCTGGAGCCTCTGACTGCGGAGGAAATGCTGGTCCTTTGCGAGAAACTTTCCGGCATGCATCAAGGTCTTTACGGATACAGCCGCACCTTGACGACGGAGGAGCTGGCCGGCTTTATCCGGATCGAGTATGGCAGGATCGGCGCCGACCAGAATATCACTCCGCGTGAGGTGATCCGTGAATTTATCGAGCTTCTTGACCTTTTGTATCAGCATCCGGAGATGGACTTCGCCTCGCTAATTGATTCGGAGGAGTTCTCCTATGCGAAATCAGAGGCGGTCTCCGATGAGAAGGAAGCTGCCTTCATGGAATTCACCATATAGGATCCGACAGGATCAAGACGAGATCTGGATGTGATCTAGATGTGATCGAGATGTGATCTGGATGTGAGCGAGATAAGACTACGGGAGTTCTGATATGAATGTTTACGAGCGATATGCTCCGTTTATCCAGGATTATATCTACCGTTCCGGGTGGCAGAGCCTCCGTGCGGTCCAGAATGCGGCCGGCGAGGCGATCTTCGGGACGAATGAGAATGTCCTGCTGACAGCTTCCACTGCCTCCGGAAAGACGGAGGCAGCTTTTTTCCCGATGCTTACGCTTTTGGATGAAAATCCTTCCGCCACGGTGGGCGTTCTCTATATCGCGCCGCTCAAGGCGCTGATCAACGACCAGTTTGGACGGCTCAATGATCTTTGCGAGGAGGAGGGAATTGCCGTGACCAGGTGGCACGGGGATGCCGCGGCCTCCCGGAAACGTAAGCTCTTAAAAAAGCCGTCCGGCATCCTGCAGATCACGCCGGAGTCGCTAGAATCGCTGATGATCAATAAGCACATGGAGATCCCGTCCCTTTTCGGGGATCTTCGCTTCATCGTGATCGATGAGATCCATTCGCTGCTGCGGGCGGACCGCGGACTGCAGACCTTCAGCCTCATCGAG
>CAMOGO010000249.1 GCA_946614075.1 uncultured Lachnospiraceae bacterium
CGCTCGGTGCCGATGATCTTCAGACCGCCAAGCGCACGGGCTTCCTCATCCAGCTTGATATCGGTACCACGGCCGGCCATGTTCGTCGCGATGGTGACGGCGCCGTGAATACCGGCGTCTGCGACAATCGCCGCCTCCTGCTCGTGGAACTTGGCATTCAGGACATTATGCTGGATGCCTCTCTTGCGAAGAAGGGCGCTGATGGCCTCGGAGGCCTCGATCGTGATCGTACCGACCAGGACGGGCTGTCCGGTGGCATGGGCACGCTCGACTTCGTCTGCGACCGCGTTCAGCTTTTCTCTCTTGGTTTTGTAGACGGCATCCTCCAGATCGCGGCGGATGACCGGGACGTTCGTCGGAATCTCGATGACATCCATACCGTAGATATCGCGGAACTCCTGCTCCTCGGTCAGAGCCGTACCGGTCATGCCGGCCTTTTTCTCAAATTTATTGAAGAAGTTCTGGAACGTGATGGTCGCGAGCGTCTTGCTCTCTCTTTTGACCTTGACCTTTTCCTTAGCCTCGATTGCCTGATGCAGACCGTCCGAATAGCGGCGGCCCGGCATGATACGACCGGTGAACTCGTCGACGATCAGGACCTCGTCATCCTTGACTACATAGTCCTGGTCGCGGAACATGAGGTAATTCGCCTTCAGGGCGAGGTTCATATTATGCTGGATCTCGAGGTTCTGCGGATCGGAGAGGTTTTCGATCTTGAAATACTCCTCGACCTTACGGACGCCCTCTGCGGTGAGCATGACGATCTTTTCCTTTTCATTGACCAGGAAATCTCCGTCCTCCTGAATCTCCTCACCCATGATAATGTCCATCTTGGAGATCTCGCCATCGCCTGTGCCGCGCTTCATACGGCGCGCCAGGAAATCGCAGACCTCGTAGAGCTTCGTCGACTTCCCGCTCTGGCCGGAAATGATCAGAGGAGTACGGGCCTCGTCGATCAGAACCGAGTCGACCTCATCGATGATGGCATAATGAAGTCCACGGAGGACGAGCTGCTCTTTGTAGATGACCATGTTGTCACGCAGGTAGTCGAAGCCCAGCTCGTTATTCGTGACATAGGTGATGTCGCAATTATACGCCTCGCGGCGCTCGTCGTTGTTCATGCCGTTTAAAACGACACCGACGGTGAGTCCCAGGAACTTGTGAACGGCACTCATCCACTCGCGGTCACGGTTTGCCAGGTAATCATTGACCGTGACGATATGGACACCCTTACCCTCCAGAGCATTCAGGTAGGCCGGCAGGGTCGAGACGAGTGTCTTACCTTCACCGGTCTTCATCTCAGCGATACGTCCCTGATGCAGGACAATACCGCCGATCAGCTGTACCCGGTAATGCTCCATCTTGAGGACACGCCTTGCTGCCTCTCGCACGACGGCAAATGCCTCCGGCAGAATATCGTCAAGAGTCTGGCCCTGGGCAAGCCGCTCCTTGAACTCATCCGTCTTGGCTCTGAGCTCTCCATCACTCAGCGCCATCATGGCAGGACGCAGCGACTCGATGTGGTCGACAATCGGCTCAATCCTCTTGAGCTCACGCTGGCTGTGCGTCCCGAAAATCTTGTCTAAAAAGCCCATGTAATTCTTTCTCCTATGATCGTAATCTTTGAAGCGCTGATGCACTTCGCAATTGTTGATATGAGCCTGCATCTCCCCTTTTTTCGGGCAGACTATACCACCCGAGATTATACCATCATGTCACATGATCTGCAAGTATGGCCTTATCACGGGCAGCTTGGAACTATTGCACAAAAATCAGACAACTCACATCTTTCCGGGCGTATTTTCATCCACCGTTTCCACAAGGTTATCCACATGGAATTCGTGTGGATACATGTCGATTCCGTGGGAAATTGCAGACTTATCCACCTTATCCACAAAGAAATGCCCTCATTTTGTGGATAAGTGTTATATTCCACATGGAAACAAACGTTTTGTTCAACCTCCCGAATCGGAGATTTTAAAGCGATTAGGATTGACTTTTCTTCCCAAACTGTTCTCCCACTTTTTATGGATTTCCTGATTTTTTGAGAAATATTTTCGGATTATTGTTGTTAATTTCGTAGAATCTGGTATACTGTAATTACAATGAATGTGCGCAGATACCGGTGGGGTTTTCATAATCCTTAAAAAGGGCTTTGCGTACCAGAAAGGAGTTGATACGATGCGTTACATGATCACCGGCAAAAACCTGGAAATCACCCCGTCTCTTCAGGAGAAGGTCGAGCAGAAGCTGAAGAAGATCGAGCGTTATCTCTACGATGATACGGAGGTACACGTTACGATGAGTCTTCAGAAGGACATCCACAGGATTGAGGTCACCGTTCCGCTTCGCGATACCGTTATCCGCTGCGAGCAGCAGAGTCACGACATGTACACCACGATCGACATGATCGCCGACAAGATGGAGCGTCAGTGCCGCCGCTACAAAAACAAGAGGGTCGACCGCTATCAGGCACGCGGTGCGGCACCGGTTGATTTTGCAGCTACCGAGGCCCCTGTCGAGGACGACGTAAAGGAGCTTAAGATCGACAAGGTCAAGCAGTTTACGATGAAGCCGATGGATCCGGAGGAGGCCTGCTTCGAGATGGAGCTCACCGATCATGACTTCTACATGTTCCTGAACGCCGAGACGAATGAGATCAATGTCGTCTACCGCCGTAAGAATGGCTCCTACGGTCTCATCGAGCCGAAGGAATGATCTGAATAACAACCGAAGGTATATGCGGACCCGCCCAAAAGGCGGGTCCTTTTGAATCCGAAAAAAGCGGATGACAACGGGGACGATGACAACGGGGACGGTTCGATGACAACGGGGACGGTTCTCCGTGTCATCCTAAAGGGATGACACGGAGAACCGTCCCCGTTGTCATCGTTGTCATCATCGAAAGAAGCGCTGCTGCATCTTGCGATGCAACAGCGCTTTTGTTGATTTTCGATATGGATATGGTCTTCTGATTAGCCCATTACGTTGACTGCGAAGGCCCATCCGCAAGACCATACGTCGGATACGATAACGCCTGTGCTGTAATCGGAAGCGTGGATACACTGTCCGTTGCCCACATAGATGCCTACGTGGCCGCTCTTCCAGAGGATGTCTCCGGGCTGAGCATTGGAAATGCTGACGTGTGTTCCGGCATTTGCCTGAGCACCGGACTGGTGATACAGACCAACACCTGCCTGTGCGTATGCGCACTTGACAAGTCCGGAGCAGTCGAAGGAGTAAGGTCCCTCTGCGCCCCAGGAGTATGCACAGCCTACATGACTCCATGCGTAATCCACGATTGCCTGACGTCCGGAGCTATAAGAATAGCTTACGGAACCGCCGTCAGAGCTGCCGCTGTCGGAACTGCTGGTGTCGGAGGAAGAAGTATCGGATGCTGCCGC
>CAMOGO010000250.1 GCA_946614075.1 uncultured Lachnospiraceae bacterium
AAGGAGGAAGCCTGCCACGACGGCCACCAGCACCAGGGCCGAGATCGTGGTCGCGACCGTGCGGATGATGCCGCGCAGCTTTTTCTCCTTCTCCGGCAGGCAGTCCTTTTTCACAAAGGCCTGCAGGAGGTACTTTTCCGCGATCATCATGACCGGGTTCATCAGGAAGGCAAAGGCCGCGCCGAGTAAAATCGGCATGAAGACATCGTTAAATTTGGCGACCGCATCCTTCAGGCCCAGATAGCGGTCCATCAGAAAATACAGTACAATGACGGCCGCAATGATCAGCAGAATCTGCTTGATTGTGATCCTTTTCTCCGGAACGCCTCCGGCTGCCCCCCGCTCTTCCATCTTCGTGCCCTCATTCTATCCTTATCGTCTGCGTGCTCCTTAGCGTCTGCGTGTTTCTTAACGTCTACTTGCTCCTTATTGTCTGCATGCCCCATATTTTTTACCTGTCTTGACTTGTCTGCATGCCCGGTTTTTCTTTTGACATGTGTATATTTTAACACACATGTGCGGGAAAAGTCACTATTGTATTGCAGGCTTTTGATGTGATATATTTTATGATAGCGAATTGAAAAACACACAAATAAAAAGCTGTGTAAATTCCCACGATCGGTGGATATCGCATTGATCGAAGGGTAAGGAGGGAGATTTTTATGCTGATTCCTTTGATCCTCGTCGGGATCGTGTTCCTCGCGTTCCTGGAGCTTTCCAAGAATACGGTTCTGGGCTGGATTCTGGCCATTGCCGCTTTTGTGGCCTTCCGGCTCATCTACGTGCGCTTTTTAAAGGGTGGGAGAATCCTGCCGCGGCTTCTTGCCTGGCCGGTGCTTTTTGCGGTACTGTTTCTGATCGCCCGCTTTACGGAGCCGCCGTACCGCCCCATCCCGGCCGTGACCGCCAAAAACCCGGTCGTGACCGATGTGGTGACGGTCGAGCAGGGCGACCTGACGGGTGTCTGGAATGAGCAGGGCACCGTGCGGGTCTACGCCGGCATCCCCTACGCCAAGCCACCCGTCGGTGAGCTGCGTTGGAAGGAGCCTCAGGCACCGGAGCCCTGGGAGGGCGTGCGCGCCTGCGACACCTTCGCGCCGATGTCGATGCAGAAACGCGGCAGCGTACTTTTCTCCTCTCTTACGGAGATTGCGGTGTACCACACCTTCCGTCCCCGGCTTGATGACAATTTCCGCGAGCCGGTCAGTGAGGACTCTTTGTACCTGAATATCTGGCAGCCGGAGGGCGACGTGTCGGGCCTCCCCGTCCTTTTCTACATCCACGGCGGATCGCTTAGTACCGGGCAGTCCTACTATAAAAACTACAACGGCGAGGCCCTGGCAGCGCAGGGGATCATCGTCGTCACCTTCGCCTACCGTCTGAATGCCTTTGGCTACTATGCCAATGAGGAGCTCGCGGCCGAGTCGCCGAATGGGACGACCGGAAACTACGGCCTGCTCGACCAGATTGCGGCCCTGCAGTGGGTCCACGACAACATCGCAGCCTTTGGCGGAGACCCGGACAATATCACGATCGCCGGTGAGTCGGCCGGCGCCTCGAGCGTCAACGCCCTCTGCGTCTCACCCCTGGCCAAGGGGCTCTTCCGACGTGCCGTCGCGGAGTCCAGCGGCATCACGGCCCGCGAACCGTACCACACCTTCCGCAGCATGGAGCGCGCCATCGCCTCCGGCCTTTCCCTGATGGAGGAATTCGGAGCTTCCTCGGTCGCTGACCTGCGGAATATCCCGGCGGAGGAGCTCGTAAATGCACAAGCCGCCAACAGTTCGATGACGGTTGACGGCTATGCGATCGTAGAACAGCCCTACCTCACCTATGAGAAGGGGGAAAATAATGAGGAGGCACTGCTCTCCGGCTTTAATGCCCACGAGGCCGATGTTTTCAGTCTTTTCAACAAGATCACCTCGGACAACTATGTCGATACCTTGAGCATCCTGTACGGAGATGCCGCCGAGCGTGTGGCGGCTCTTGTCCCTCCGGGTAGTGTGCCGCTCGCGTCGGACTACATCGTCGAGGCCGGCGGCGACGCCAAGGGCGCGTACAATTTCGTCCTGAGCGCGACCTGGTTCACCTACAGCCACTACAACTGGTCACGGCTCCTCGCCGCCCAGGGGCGTCCCTGCTGGGAGTACTATTTCACCAAGGAAAACGGAAGCCTGCGGGCGAACCACGCAGGCGAGCTGCCCTACCTGTACGGCAATCTCTACTGGAATGATTTTGCCTACACGGAGGAGGATTTTGAGCTGTCGGAGCTGATGCAGCAGTATCTGCTGAATTTCGTACGGACGGGCAATCCGAACGGCGAAGGACTGCCGGAGTGGCCGCTCTTTGCGGACGCGCCGACCGAAGTTTTTGAATTCGGGTCGCACATCGGCATGACCGAGGACCCGTACCTCGCCCTCTACGAGATCATCGACGAGGTACAGGCTACCAAGTAATCCCGCTGCCGCGGCGATTACCGGATCGTGCGGATATCGTACGGCGTGAGCTGGTAGACGTAGTAGTTCAGCCAGTTGCTGTAAAGAGTATTGGCGTGGGCACGCCACAGGAGAAGGGGCTTCTTTTCGGGGTCGTCGTCTGGGAAGTAATTCAGCGGCACCTCGATGGGAAGGCCCTTATTTTTGTCGCGGAAATACTCGTTGGAGAGGCTCACACGGTCGTACTCGGGATGGCCGAGGACGAAGATCTGGCGGCCGTTGTCCTTCATGCAGAGGAAGACGCCGGCTTCCTCGGACTCCGCGAGGATGATCATGCCGGGGATTTTCTCGATGTCTTCTTTCCGGACCTCGGTGTGGCGGGAGTGCGGCGCGTAAAAGATATCGTCGAAGCCTCTGACGAGGGGTGTGCGGCGGTTTTTCACCCTGTGCTTATAGACGCCGAAGCGTTTCTCGGCGAGCTGGTATTTCTGCACGCCGTAGTGATAATGGAGGGCTGCCTGGGCGGCCCAACAGATATGGAAGGTCGAGGTGACGTGGGTCTTGCTCCACTCCATGATCGTGGCGAACTCCTCCCAGTAGTCTACCTCCTCGAAATCCATCTGCTCGACGGGTGCGCCGGTCAGGATCATGCCATCGTAGTTCTGGTCCTTGATGTCGTCGAATTTCTGGTAGAATTTATTGAGATGCTGGGTGACGGTGTGCTTGCCGACGTAGGTCGCGGTCGTCAGGAAGGTGACGTTGACCTGCAAGGGGGTGTTGGAAAGGCTGCGCAGCAGCTGCAGCTCGGTGTCCTCCTTTAACGGCATGATGTTCATGATCAGGATCTCAAGGGGACGAATGTCCTGCGACATAGCGCGGTTTTCGTCCATGACGAATATATTCTCCTCCTCCAGAATTTTCTTTGCGGGTAAGTCTGCGTGTACTTTGATTGGCATGATGTCCTCCT
>CAMOGO010000251.1 GCA_946614075.1 uncultured Lachnospiraceae bacterium
GTCTTTGGACTTTGTATTTTCTTTGTACACAGCTTTACAAAAACGCTTATCCGGGTATAATTGTATACATTCATCCTGACGAAAGGAAGACCGCTATGCTCGAAATCAGCCCGAAAACCAATCTGCTGGAAGAAAAGAATTTTCATTATCCCCTGCAGGACGTCGCGGAGCCGAACCTGTACCGGGATCTTTATGATTATGAAAGCGTGCCGAAGGTGCAGTTCAACCACCGCCGTTCCCCCATGAGCATGCCGGAGGAAATCTGGATCAGCGATACCTCCTTCCGGGACGGTCAGCAGTCCGTCGACCCCTATACGGTGGACGAGATCGTCGAACTGTACAAGCTGATGAGCAGGCTGGGCGGGCCGTACGGCATCATCCGGCAGACGGAGTTTTTCATCTACAGCCAGAAGGACCGCGAGGCCGTCCGCCGCTGCCAGGAGCTGGGCCTCAAATTCCCGGAGATCACCACCTGGATCCGCGCGACCAAGGAGGATTTTAAGCTCGTCAAGGACATGGGCATCCGGGAGACGGGCATTTTGGTCAGCTGCAGCGACTACCATATTTTCAAGAAGATGAAGCTGACGCGAAAGCAGGCGATGGAAAAGTATCTGGAAACCGTCGCCATGGCCTTTGAGGCGGACGTCATGCCCCGCTGCCACCTGGAGGACATCACCCGGGCGGACTTTTACGGCTTCGTCGTCCCCTTCGTCAACGAACTGATGAAGATGAGCGCGGACGCCGGCATCCCCGTCCGCATCCGCGCCTGCGACACGATGGGCTACGGCGTGCCCTATCCGGAGGTGGCCCTGCCCCGCAGCGTCCCCGGCATCGTCTACGGTCTGCAGCACTATTCCGACGTGCAGAGCGAATATCTCGAATGGCACGGCCACAACGACTTTTACAAGGCCGTCGCCAACGCCTCCACCGCCTGGCTGTACGGGGCCAGCGCCGTCAACTGCTCGCTGCTGGGCATCGGGGAGAGGACGGGCAACATCCCTCTGGAGGCCATGGTCTTTGAGTACGCTTCCCTGCGCGGCAGCATGGACGGCATGGACCCGACCGTCATCACCGAAATCGCCAACTTCTTCCAGAAGAAGATCGGCTACCAGATCCCACCGATGACGCCCTTCGTCGGCAGGAACTTCAACGTCACCCGCGCCGGCATCCACGCCGACGGCCTGCTCAAGGACGAGGAGATCTACAACATCTTCAACACCAAGAAGATCCTGAACCGCCCGGCCTCCGTCATGATCTCCAAGACCTCCGGCCTGGCCGGCATCGCCTACTGGATCAACGAAAACTACCAGCTGACCGGGGAGGACACGGTGTCCAAGCAGGATCCGCTGGTCGTGTCCCTGAAGGAATGGATCGACGGGCTGTACGACGAGGGCCGCCAGGCCGCCATGTCCGCGAGCGAGATGGAGAGGAAAATCGACGAACTGACCGGCGGAAAGCTCCGCAGGTCCTGAAAGGAACGATCCTATGGAACATAAGATGATTTCGATTGCGGACCAGGTGTTTGAGCGGCTGGAGATGGACATCCTCTCCGGCGTGTACGAACGGGACGAGATCCTGACGGAGAGCAGGCTCTCCGAGCAGCTGGGGGTCAGCCGCACGCCCATCCGCGAGGCGGTGCGCCGCCTGGACCAGGAGCATCTGGTGGACCTGACCAGCAAGGGCATCCGCGTGGTCGGCATCAGCCGCCAGGACATCGCCGATATCAGCGAGATCCGTCTGCGCCTGGAGGGCCTGGCGGCCCGCTGGGCCGCCGAGCGCGCCACCGAGGAGGACATCCGCGCCCTGCGGGAGATCGTGGAGCTCCAGGAGTTCTATACGGCCAAGTCCGACGCGGACAGCATCAAAAACCAGGACAGCCGCTTCCACCAGACCATCTACGCCCTGTGCGGCAGCAACGCCATGCGGGACACCCTGGAGCCCCTGCACCGCAAGCTCCTCAAATACCGCCGCGTGTCCGTCTCCGCCAAGAGCCGCGCCCAGCAGTCTCTGGCCGAGCACCGCGCCATCTGCGAAGCCATCGCCGCCCACGACGGCGCGGAGGCCGAGCGCCTGACCATCGAGCACGTGAAGAATGCAAGGGAGAGTATATTGAACAGGCAGGTACTTTAAGAATGCGTAATGCGTAATTCGTAATGCGTAATTGAATAAAGTGATTCCCCGGTTCTGCTTGAGGCAGAGCCGGGGAATGTTCATCTCTGGAGGACAGACGAAAGCATTGTGGTCCGTGCTGGGGAATTACGGCGTTTGTACCTGGAAACCGTGGCTCTGTGCCCAGCGATATGCGTAGCTGTTGGAAGGCGCTTTGATGATGACAACGCTGCCTGCAAAGGCGTCATCCGCAATAGACGTGACGCTGGCGGGAATCACGATGATATCCACGTTTGTCAGCCCGGCGAAGGCTTCGCTTTCGATGGTGGTAGTGCTGGAGGGGAGGGTCAGAACATTTGGATCCAGCAGTTTATATGAAATGTGATGGTCTTTTGCGTATTGATGTGCATAGGTTTTCCTGTAACAGGTAATTATCAGAGGATCAGATTCGTATTCTTTTTTAAATGCAGTATTATCAATATAGGTGACACTCGCAGGAATGAGTACATTAAGAGTATTTGCTAATCTGCCACACTCGCCAAAGGCATATTCCTCGATTTTGGTTACACCGTCTGCTATGTTCACATTTGTCAAGTTGTCACAACCCCAGAAAGCCCAGATGCCAATACTGTTCACAGTATCAGAGATTTCGATGGTCCTGAGCTGCCAGCTTTCATCAAATGCGTCATTCCCAATACAGGTAATGCCCGGTTCAATCCGAAGAGTCTGCATCAGATCATGTATGACCTTCCACGGAGACTCAATTTTCGCCGGTATTTCACCAGAGCCCGAAATGACTAATTCCTTTTTATTTTGATCAAATGTCCAGGAAAGATCTTGAAAGGTTCCACTCAAAGGAAATGTGAGCTCACCATCATCACATTGCCAGGTGGCAGTATAGATATTTCCATTTCCGTAAGTAAAATCAATAGCCTGGGCTTGGTCTTTTGTCCCTCTGTATATTACCGTCTGAAGCTGATTGCAGTCGACGAAAGCACGCTGACCTATGTGGGTAATACTATTCGGAAGCGTGACATTCGTTAAATTGCTGCAACCCGCAAAGATGAAATCGTCGCCAATGCTTTTCATGCTTTCTGGGAATTCAATGCTTGTCAAACTGGTGCAGCCAGAAAAAGCGGATCCGCCGATGTCTTTTATGGAGTTTGGTAAATCGATGCTGGATAAACTGTAACAATATCTAAATGCCTCCATACCAATGCTGGTTACACTGTCCGAAATGTGGATGCTTTCTAGATTTCCGCATTCATAGACAGCATTGTC
>CAMOGO010000252.1 GCA_946614075.1 uncultured Lachnospiraceae bacterium
CTGGGTTATTGCAGCACTGGATGTTTGAGCCCCCATGGAAGCAGGTGAGTTTTGGGCGGATTTCCCTGTCCCCGACGCCAAACCTGATATTCCTGGCACAGGGAAACGAGCAAGTTGTGGGTAGCCTTCCCTGTCCCAACACCAATTCTTGAAATTTCTGCCCATGAAAGCAAGCGCGTTCATAGGGAATTTCCTTGTTCGGAGAATAGTCACGCATCAGATGTTCTGCAGCAGGAGGATGAGTCCTGATACGCCGACGCCGATGTGTACGATGCGGCGGAGCAGGTCGGGGTTCAGTCGGTCGGTGATGGCTTCGCCGAATTTCATGCCTACGAGAATGCAGACCGATCCGGCGGCGATGTAGGGCCAGAGGGAGTAGTTGAAAATGCCATTTACCATGCGGCCGATCAGGTTCATCAGGCTCGAGATGGAGAACATGAGCTGCATGCAGGCCAGGTAGCTTTTGTGGTCCTTGGTGGCTGCGAGCATGTACGGAGCCATTGGCGGGCCGCCGATGGCGAAAAGGCCTGAGGTCACGCCGGAGAGGAAGGAGATGCCGACGCCGATGAGCGGGCTTGGCTTCTGAAGCTTGATCCGGCTGGAGACAAAGACCAGGTACAATGACAGTATGATCAGGAAGATGGCAAAGACGATGACCAGGACCTTCAGGTCGACGCTTCCTACGAGGCCGGTGACCAGGAAGCCGACGACAGAGTAGATGATGGTCGGGGGCAGGGCGATGCGCCAGTCGAGGTGCTCGCGGTATTTCCAGCAGAGAACGAAGACATAGAGAGTATTGATAGCGAGCGCCAGCATGGGGGCGTCGATCATCGTAAAAAGAAACGGGAAAATCATCATCATGGTGACCACGGCCCCAAAGCCGGTGACGGTCTGGACGATGCCCGCGAGGGTAGATCCGACTAAAACAGCAAACCAGATCATGAGGGAGTTCCTTTCTAAAAGCGAGATGTTGCTTGTGCTTTCGACATTCTAACACGCCAATGGGGAAAAAGATAGAAGAAAAAATGGGCCGAAAGTATGATTACAGGCGGACACTGTTATGATATTATCATAGTAAGTATGCCGCAAAATCGGGCTTGAGTAGGAAACTCTACTCTGTTTTGCAGTGTCCTGGGGAGAGAGGTTTGTGACTTAGATTCTTTCAGGAAAGGAGATCAGGATGATGGGGAAATGGATGAAGCGGATTATGGGAGTGATGCTGGCGGCCGTGGTGGCTTTTGGCCTTACGCCGGCGTCTGTGGGTCTGGCCTATCCGGAAGGCGGGAATGATCAGACTTACGAGGATCTTGAGAACTATGCCAATGACAACTTCACGTTTCTGGCAGGTACCAGCGGGTATACGCGGGCGTACCGGGCGGATGACGCTCCGCCTTTTACGTCGCTCATCGAGGAGGATGGCGGCTTTTACTCCAAGTACATCGGGTACCGGATCTATGACTTTGACATGGACGGCGTGCAGGAGATGCTGGTCGTCAGCCTGGAAGAGGATACGTACAATGGCGTCAAGGATGTCATAGCCCTCAGCATGTATGAGTGGTTCAGCGAAACCCCGACCCAGACGGCGGTCACCCTGCTGCCGTATGGTGAGAATTATACGCCATTAATGTCTCCCGTGGGTGCGAGCGGCGGATATCAGCCGGTGATCGATGTTTTTGCGTACACGGCGGCGGACACCGGGCAGGTTTACATCTGCGTGGAGTCGGAGACGGCGACGAATATCCAGGCCGACGGGCGCGTCATGAATTTCGCGGTCTATACGTACAGTGATTACTGGAGTTTCGATTACGTAGACGGCGGCCATTACGCGGGTTCGGACGGAGTGGTTTCCAAGGCGTATATGGATGCCCTGGAGGGTGTCGGGATCACGGGAGCCAACTGGGACGACCTGTTCTCGCAGTACGCGCTGATCGGCCATTATGCCAAGAATTATCAGAGCATCGTCCGGATCACGCTGAACCCGCTTCTTCCCGATAAGGACCTGAGCTACTGGCTGCAGTATGGGAATCTGCTGATGCGGGTCAGCCGGGTGGATTTCTCCATGCCCTGGCAGAGGGAGGAGTTTGGAGCTCCGAACCTTGATATGCTGAAGATGATGCTGGCCGGCTTTTCGACCTTCGGAGGCGATTATTTCACGAGAGAGGCCTTTACCTGGCACGAGGGGTATCTGCTGAACTGGGCCTACAATATGTTCGTTCTTGATATCCTGGATGTCGAGTCGAATTACCTGACGGGCGAGGATGCCGTGGATCTTTCGGTCAACGCCTTCTACTACAAGCCGATCGGGGACAATTGGTACACCCTGGACCAGGGGCAGGTGGAGCTTTTGGTAAGGTCCCTCACCGGAACCTGTCCGACCTATATTTCGGATACGGACTTCTTCCTTTCAGGCAATTTCTACGCAGAGAACGGAACGGTATATATCCATGTGGACCCGACGCAGGAGGTTTTCCCGAACCTGGTGCTTCTCATTGACACCGTTTATGTCGAGAATGGATATGAGCATCTCACGGGCAATGTCTTCAACACCACGAGCGTTTTCCCGGGCGATTCGGGGAGCTATGAGTGTGTCGGCCGGTTTGATGCGGTCGTTGACGAGACGGTATTCAGCATCTTCGGTGCCGAGCTGGAGTCGCTGGTGATTTCCGGAAAGCCGGTTTACGCGGCGAATCTGAAGGCGGTGGCTTCGTCCTTCCTGCCGGACCAGGATGGCTTTACCTACGGTCCCGAGCTGGTTCTGGACGGAAAGACCGACACGGCGTGGAATGAGGGCGCCGCCGGGGACGGCATTGGGGAATGGCTCCAGCTTTTCACCTTGAATGGGGGCAACATCCCCGTCACCGGCATACAGGTCCTGTCCGGCTATCATAAGAGCGACAGCGTCTACAATGCGAACGGCAAGCCTTACGAATATGAGGTCGAGAAGAATGGAAAGTACTGGTTCACATGGGACGTCTGGTACGACAATGTGATCGGTTTCGGCGAGGTGGCAGACGTCAATTCCCTGCGGTTCACGATCAGCAGCCTGATCCCCGGCACACTCTACGATGACACCTGCGTCACGGAGATTCGCGTGCTGACCGCGGATCCGCTCTCCCAGCTGCCTCCGTACGGCACGGGCCTCAATTACCCGTCCGGGTCCGGCAGCACGGCCACGTTTATTCCGCCGACGAAGGAGCCGGAGTCCACGTCGGTCAGCTCCGGGGATTACATCCTGCCGGAAAGCAATGTCAGACTGTATACATCCGTGGAGCTTGCGGGGCTTGACAAGGCGACGCTGCGCCTGGCCCGCAACGAGATTTACGCGCGCCACGGACGCCGCTTCAACAGCGCGGATCTGCAGGCCTATTTCGACAGCAAGCC
>CAMOGO010000253.1 GCA_946614075.1 uncultured Lachnospiraceae bacterium
AGGCGGAGAAAAAGAAATTCGCGGACAATATCCGCACCATGGGCGGCCGGGTGAAAAACATGGTGGAGGAGCTTTTGAGCCTGGAGCGCGTGGAGAACGGCATCCCGGAGGATAGCTTTGCCAAGGTCTGCCTGTCCGAGCGGCTGGAGGAGAATCTTCTGGTCTTTGAGCCTTCCTTTTATGAAAACGGTCACGTGCTGCAGTCGGAGGTGGAGCCGGACCTGTCCGTCATGGGCGCGGCGTCCTATCTGGATGAGCTGATCGATATCCTTCTGGATAATGCCAATAAATATGCCGAGCCGGACAGCACGATTGAGGTATCCCTGAAAAAAGAGGGGAGCCGTCAGGTGAGGCTCGAGGTGGCCAGTGCCGGGCCGGAGATCCCCGCCGAGAAACGAAAGCAGCTTTTCAGCCGCTTCTACCGGATGGATGAGGCGAGAAGTACTGGTTCCGGGGACAGCTTCGGGCTGGGTCTTGCCATAGCCGCCGGGATCGCAGAAGCCCACAAAGCCAAGATCGATGTGACCTACCGGGACGGAAAGAATATTTTTTCGGTCCGTTTTCTTGCAATCTGAAAGCAACTGTGCTAGTATAAATATAACAATTATAACGAGAAATGTTGTAATTGCGTTTTCATCCGACGGTTTTGCCGTCACTTCAGGGGCAGACTGCCCCGGTCCGGTGAAAGAGGTAGTTTATGTTTATACAGATTGATTTTAACAGCGAAGAGGCCTTGTACCAGCAGCTGAAGAATCAGATCATTCATGGAATAGCCACAGAGGATTTGAAGGAGGGAGACTCCCTTCCCTCGGTGCGCCAGCTGGCGGACAATATCGGCATCAATATGCACACGGTCAATAAGGCGTATGCGGTGCTCAGACAGGAGGGCTTTGTCAAGCTCGACCGCAGAAAGGGTGCCATCGTATCTTTAGATGTCGATAAAATCCAGGCAGAGCAGGACCTGAAGCTTGACCTGACGGTCGTTCTGGCGAAGGCTGTCTGCAAAAATATTTCCCGGGAGGAGATCCACCGGGTGGTAGATGAGGTCCTGAAGGGCTACCTGGATGAGTAATCGCTGCAGAGTAATCGCTGCAAAAAGGGAAGGCCTTGGCATGCATTTGTACCGGGAGGATTAATAGTATATGCGATGTGAAAAATGCGGGATCCGTGATGCGACCTTACAGTATGTCGTGGTCCTGAACGGGACGGAGACAGCCCATCATCTCTGCGCGGAGTGCGCGAAGGAAATGGGCCTGAACATCCTGGGCGGGTCGCTGTCCGGCCAGATAGGCGGCGAGGATCCGATTTCAAAGATTATTTCGGGGCTTCTGGGCCTTGTGGGTGATAACCAGCCCAAGAAGCAGGAGGAGTGGAACCAGGTCATCTGCCCGAATTGCGGCACCTCCTACGCGGATTTCGTCGAGGGCAGCCGCTTTGGATGTCCGGAGTGCTACAGCGTTTTCGACCTGCTGATGAAGGATAACCTGAAGAAAATCCAGGGAAGCGATACACACGTGGGAAAAAGACCTCTGCATGGACTTCCGAAGGCAGTTCCTTTCCCTGAGGAGACAGAGGTAAAGCCGATGACCGCAGAGGAAGAGCTCATTTTCCTCCAGGAGAAGCTGAAGGCGGCCATCGAGGATGAGGAATTTGAGGATGCTGCAAAGTACCGGGATCAGATCCGGATTTGTAAAGAGAGGATAAATGCTGCAAATGAAATGGTATGAGGGTTCGAGCAGCAATGACGTGTTTACGGCAGCCAGGATCCGCATCGTGCGGGATCTGAAAGACTGCCGTTTTCCGGCTAAGCTGAGCCGGGAGGAGCGTGCTGCCCTGACAGATGAAATGAGAAGAAAGCTGGCAGGCATTGGCGGCGGGGAAAATGACCCCTTCCGATATATCGACCTTTCCGAATGCAACGAGGTGGAAAAGGCAGCCCTGCGGGAGCGCCGTGTCGTCAACCAGGCGATGATCGAGCCGGACCACGAAGCGGGACTTTTCCTTTCCGCGGATGAGTCGACGGCAGTCGGCCTGAATGGGGATGACCATATCCGAATCCACAAATTCGGGCTGGAGATGAATATCAATCAGCTTTACGCCGCCTGCGACCGCTTGGATGACTGGATCAATGAGCGCCTGAATTACGCCTACGACGAGAAGTACGGGTATCTGACCAGCTTCCCGACCAGCACGGGTACCGGACTGAAGGTGTCCGTCATCCTGCATCTGCCGTACCTGTCAGATGGGAAGAAATTCCGGAATGTCCTGAGTGAGGTTGGCCGTTTCGGGATCAAGGTCAAGGGCCTGGTCGGCGAGGGAACGGAGAATTACGGCTCCCTTTTCGAGGTGACCAATATGAAAACCCTCGGCCAGACCGAGGAGGAGATCCTGTCGTCTGTATTCCGGATGGCGTCTCACCTGGCTGCCAATGAGAGAAAGGTGAGATCCATGGTGTTACGGGAAAACCGCAGCGCGATGGAGGATCAGGCGTACAAAGCGTACGGCGTGCTCCGGTATGCCAGACGCATGTCGGAAAAAGAGGCGCTGATGTATCTGTCCCAGATCCGCGCCGGTGTGTCGGAGGGCCTGCTGGAGCTTCGGGAGCCGGTCAATCTCTTCGGACTCATGTGGGATTGCCAGGATTACTCGGTGAGAGAGCGCCGGATCGGAAGCCTGACCAAGGAAGAATGCGACATTGCAAGGGCTGAGTGGCTGAGAGAAAGAGTCCCCACCCTGGCAGAGACGAGATAACTTAAAAACAGCAGGACCATCGCAGAGGCTTACAAAGCTCTTGCCATTGTCCGTTGGATCAAGAAAGGAACTGAAAAACATATGGCATCTGACCGCTATTCAAGCAAAGCCAGAGAGGCCCTGAGACTGGCGGAGCAGTCCTCCCGAGAGCTCGGACATAATTATGTCGGTACCGAGCATATTCTCCTCGGAGTACTGCGGGAGGGCAGCGGGGCTGCGGCCTACGTCCTCGCGAAGCAGGGCGTAACGGAGGAGAAGGTCGTCGAGCTGATGCGTCAGCAGATGACGCCGGAATCTCCGGTCATTTTACAGGATAGAGATCCGTATTCACCCCGCGCCAGACGAGTGCTGGAGCTCGCAAGGGTGGAGGCGGACAATTACCGCTCGGGCCTGATCGGCACCGAGCATCTGCTGATCGCCATCCTGAAGGAGGGTGAATGTGTCGCGACCCGTCTGCTCAATACGATGGGAGTCAGCATTCAGCGGCTCTATGTTGACATCCTGGTCGCCATCGGCGAGGATACCGGCCGTCATAAGCAGGACCTGGAGCAGAAGAGCAGCAGCGGCAATTCCAATACGCCGGCACTGGACAGCTTCAGCCGCGACCTGACACAGCTCGCCGCGGATG
>CAMOGO010000254.1 GCA_946614075.1 uncultured Lachnospiraceae bacterium
CTACTCGCTGCGCCGGCCGCCGCTGCCGTCAGGCAACATATACCTTTGGGCTGCCGTGTGCAAAAAAAATCCCGTCTCCTTTTGCAAAGAGACGGGTTTAAAACCGCGGTACCACTCTTTTTGCCTGCGATGCAGGCCACCTCAATCATGCACATTCATGCACTGTCCCTTAACGCGGGAGTGACGGAAGCACTTACTTGCCCTAAGGCTTTCAGCTTTTCTGCTCAGGGGTGATATCAATGTAACGGTCACTTACGGATTCGCACCAACCATCCGCTCTCTGCATAAGTATTCCGGAACCTGCGCTCCCCTTCATAGCATTTGAAGAGTCTGTGAAATTGAACTATTGCGAATTATACCAAATATTTCGCGTCTGTCAAGCATTAATAATTATGATAAATTTATGACAAGGGAAAACCGCAGAAATCAAATGTCGCGAAGTAGTCCTTCGGGGTCTCGGCGCGGCGGATCATCTGCACAGTGCCGTCCTCCTTCAGGAGCAGCTCGGCGGATTTCAGCTTTCCATTGTAATTGTAGCCCATCGCGAAGCCATGTGCGCCAGCATCGTGGATAAACAGGAAATCTCCCATGTCGATCTTAGGAAGCTTCCGGTCGATGGCGAATTTATCATTGTTCTCGCAAAGAGAGCCTGTCACATCGTAGACATGATCGCAGGGAGCCTCCTCCTTGCCCATGACGGTGATGTGATGGTACGCACCGTACATGGCCGGGCGCATCAGGTTTACGGCACAGGCGTCGACACCGATGTACTCCTTGTGTGTGTGCTTCTCGTGGATCGCCTTCGTGACCAGAGCTCCGTAAGGGCCGGTCATATAGCGTCCAAGCTCGGTGTAAATGGCGACATCGTCCATGCCGGCAGGTACCAGAACCTCCTCATAGACCTTGCGTACGCCCTCGCCGATCGCATAGATATCGTTCGGCTCCTGCTCCGGACGATACGGGATTCCGATGCCGCCGGACAGGTTGATAAAGGCGATATGAATGCCCAGCTCGCGATGCAGCTCGACAGCGGTCTCAAACAGGATCTTCGCCAGCATCGGATAGTACTCATTCGTCACAGTATTGCTTGCGAGGAAGGCATGAATGCCAAAGTGCTTTGCACCCTTTTCCTTCAGGATCCGGAAGCCTTCAAAAAGCTGATCTCGGGTAAATCCGTACTTGGCATCTCCCGGATTGTCCATGATGCCGTTGCTCATGCGGAAAACACCGCCCGGATTGTACCGGCAGGAAATGGTCTCCGGAATACCGCAGATCTTCTCCAGGAATTCAATATGTGTGATATCATCCAGGTTGATCGTGGCTCCAAGTTTACTGGCAAGCGCAAACTCCTCCGCCGGAGTATCGTTTGAGGAAAACATGATATCGCTTCCGCCGATCCCGATCGCGTCGGACAGCATCAGCTCCGTCATCGAGGAGCAGTCGCAGCCGCAGCCATACTGGTGCAGGAGGCTGACAAGGAACGGATTCGGCTCGGCCTTCACCGCGAAAAATTCCTTGTATCCCTTGTTCCAGGAAAAAGCATCATAAAGGCGCTTCACGTTTTCGACAATCCCCTTCTCGTCGTACAGGTAAAACGGCGTGGGGTAGGTTTCGTTAATCTGCTGAAGCTTCTCAAGTGTCACAAATGGTTCTTTCTTCATGTCGTCTCCTTCTTGATGTGTTTATGCGTATAAAGATGATCCATGCAGTATTCGTAGCTTCCGTCGCACTGTGAACAGAAGCGGAACTCCAGTGTCGGGTCGTCAAGCTCGGTCCGTCCGCAGACCGCACAGCGGTGTCTGGCCTTGCCGGAAACCGAAGCGGAGCGCGCCTGGGAGGCATTCCTCTGCCCCTCTTTTATCTTGGTCGCGAAGACTACCTTGCGGGCCATGTTCCGGGCCTGATTGTGAATGCCGCCGCGGAAGATCGAGAAATAAAAGAGGATGAAATTGGCTAAGGACATGATGACGATAATCCGTGTACTCATGCCTGAGGTGAAAAACGTATACAGGAACAGCAGTCCGTCCGCCAGAGCAAGCCACTTGGCCTTGATCGGCATCAGGAAAAAGAGCAGGAACTCCGCATCCGGGAAGGTCGCTGCGTAGGCAAAAAACAGGGACATGTACAGGTAAGCCAGGTTGTAGAAGAAAGGCGCACCATTGTACCCCGTCACCCAGTAGACGATCATGGCTCCCAGAATGTGCCCCAGGATACCGATAATGATGTAAAGATCAAACAGGAAGGCGCCCCAGACACGCTCCAGCGTCCTGCCCAGCAGATAAAACATGTACATGAGCAGCAGGAAATTGAACATGCTGGTCGTCGGAGGCTGAATGATAAAGGTGACAAGCCTCCAGATCTGCCCTCTCATCACCTGGGCAGGATCCAGCGCCAGATAATTGTAATAAAGGCCGGGATTCGTCATCATCAGGATATAGCCGGCAACATACAGAATGATCAGATACGTTGACAGATTCGGGATGGCATATTTTCCGAATCTTCTCTGAAGCTTATAAATCCAGTTCATCTTCCACCTCTTTGTCCTGCTCCTCTTGATTTCTGATTGCTTTTCGGGGCAGGAAATAATTACGATTCAATATGTGCCTCATTATAGGGGAGCACTATCCTTTTGTCAAATTCAAATCCGCTTCGTTACGCTATTTTTAAGACCAATTCGGACATTCTTCCACTTTTGTTCAGAGTTCTTTTATTGAATTTTGCCCCATTCCGTATTATAATCCACACAAACTGCCCTATTCTAATCAGGGCTTTCTTGCGCTTTAA
This sequence comes from uncultured Lachnospiraceae bacterium, assembly GCA_946614075.1. The sequence continues at coordinate 2,785 of CAMOGO010000254.1, forward strand.
ATAAGCACATGGAGAGAATCACTGGAGACGATTGATTATTATGATTAATACCTATGCACTGGGAATTGATATCGGGTCGACAACGGTCAAGGTCGCTATCCTCGATGAGCAGAATAAGCTCCTGTTTTCTGATTACAGGAGACACTTTGCCCATATCCAGGAGACTCTGGCGGAGTTGATGAAGGAGGCCATGGATCAGCTGGGCGAGGTAAAGCTCTGCCCGATGATCACCGGTTCCGGCGGCCTGACTCTTTCCCGTCATCTTGAAATTCCTTTTGTCCAGGAGGTTGTCGCGGTTTCGACAGCCCTTTCTGATTATGCCCCTCAGACAGACGTCGCCATCGAGCTCGGCGGCGAGGATGCGAAGATCATCTACTTTACAGGCGGCGTCGATCAGCGTATGAACGGAATCTGTGCCGGAGGTACCGGTTCCTTCATCGACCAGATGGCTGCCCTTCTCCAGACGGATGCATCCGGTCTTAACGAATATGCCAAGCACTATCACGCAATCTATCCCATCGCAGCCCGCTGCGGTGTATTTGCCAAGTCCGATATTCAGCCTCTGATCAACGACGGCGCGACCCG
>CAMOGO010000255.1 GCA_946614075.1 uncultured Lachnospiraceae bacterium
ATGGCGGAGGATATGCTCGTACCGCTTGCCGACAGCTTTGTTGATGAGGAAGGCGAGTACAACTATTATATCAACGGCGTTTCCCCTTTCATCCGGGAGATCTTTGAGAATCATGAGATCAACGGGGAAAGCTGGAGCCGGTATGCGGCAGGCTATATGTGGGGCATCACCGGTATCGTCTACAATCCGGATGTGCTTTCCAATGAAGACGCTTCGACCTGGAGTGTCCTGAACAATGAGGAATACAGCCGCCAGGTTACGATCAAGGACAACGTCCGCGATTCCTATTTCGCTGCCGTTGGTGCTCTGAAGGCAGATCTTCTGACGGATCCGGAGTTTATCGGAGCACCGGATTACAAGGAGCGCCTGGAGCAGGAGATGAACGACGTCAGCCCGGAGATGATCATGCAGGTGCAGGATTATCTGCAGGACGTCAAGGACAAGGTGTACTCCTTTGAGACGGACTCCGGCAAGGCGGATATGATTACCGGCAAGGTCGTTGCCAACCTTCAGTGGTCGGGAGACGCGGTTTATACGCTTGATCAGGCGGAGGAGGATGATTTCTATCTGGAATTTGCGGTTCCGGAAGAGGTCACGAATATCTACTTTGACGGCTGGGTCATGCTGAAACGAGGCATCGGCAACGATGCGGCGAAGCAGCATGCCGCGGAGGCCTTCATCAATTTCTGCTCTCGCCCGGACAATGTCGTCCGCAACATGTACTACATCGGCTACACCTCTGTTATTGCCGGCGGCGATGACCCGACGATCTTTGAGTACGCGGACTGGTGCTATGGAGCCGAGGAGGACGAGGAGGAGGTTGTCGACTATCCGATCGGCTACTTCTTCACAGGCGACAACGAGGACGAGGATTACATCATCACGGCGCCGGCGGAGCAGATCCATCGCCAGCTGGTGGCCCAGTATCCTTCCGAGGATATGATCGGACGCTCCTCGATCATGGTTTACTTTGACGCAGAGCAGAACGAGGTCATTAATCAGATGTGGATTAATGTCCGCTGCTTTAATATCCACGACGTGCCATGGTGGGCCTGGACGATCACCGTGGTGATCGGAGTGGTGATTGTGTTCCTTTTCATCAAGGAACGGCAGAGACAAAAGCTTTACCGGTAAATGGCATAAGGGGGAAGCTTTCAAGCTCATGAAAGGAAAAATAGAATTAACCGAGGGGCCGATCGCGAGAAACCTTCTGCTCTTCGCTATGCCGATGCTTCTGGGGCAGATCCTGCAGCAGCTGTACAACCTAGCTGACGCCTGGGTTATCGGAAACTTTGCCGATACCAATGCGTTTGCAGCGGTCAGCTCCACAGGCAGCATCGTTTTTATGATCATCGGTTTTTTCGGCGGCATCTCCATCGGCGGAGGTGTCGTCATTTCCCGTTATTACGGGGCACAGGACCAGGAGATGGTGGAGAAGGCAATCCACACGAATTTCCTGTTTGGCATCATCGCATCCATGATCGCGACGGTGGTCGGGCTTCTGATCACGCCTATGATGCTGGTCTGGATGGATACGCCGCCCGAGGTTATTCCTTTTTCACTCCAGTATTTCCGGATCTTCTTTGCCGGCGTCTCCACGCTGATCCTTTACAATTTTTGCATGTCGATCATGCGTGCCTTGGGTGACAGCCTGCATCCACTGATGTATCTGGCGATTTCGTCCGCGACGAATGTCGTGCTGGATCTCATCCTGGTTGTCGGGTTTGAAAAGGGCGTCATCGGTGCCGCGGCTGCGACGGTTTTCGCACAGGCGCTCAGTGTAGCGATGTGCCTTTTCCGGATGTTCAGGCTCCGTGACTATACGAGGCTGGATCTTAGGAAAATCCGTTTTTACCCGAGCCTGATGAAGGAGGTCATTGCACAGGGCATTCCGACGGGACTTCAGAATTCCGTGATCAGCCTTGGCAATATGGTGGTCCAGGCAAACATCAATTTCTTTGGACCGGCCGCGATGGCAGGCCACGGCGCTTACTCGCGGATCGAGGGCGTTGCTTTTCTGCCGATCACCTGCATGTCGATGTCGCTGCCAACCTTTGTAAGCCAGAACCTTGGCGCGGGGAAGGTCACCCGGGCCAAGCAGGGAAGCCTCTTTGGCGTTCTCTTTTCCGTGATATTCGCAGAGGTCATCGGCGTGCTTCTGTTCGTGTTCGCCGAGCAGGCCAATGGGATCCTGGTGACAGCGAAAGATGCGATCGATATCGGTGTCATCCATGCGCATGTCACCTCGCCGTTTTTCTTCCTGCTGGCGTTTTCCCACTGTGCGGCAGGTATCCTGCGAGGCTGCGGAAAATCCTATATTCCGATGATTTCGATGCTGGCCTTCTGGTGCGCGACCCGTATCATCTATGTCACGGTGGCGACGAAGTTTTTCCCGTTCTATACGACCGTGGCGATGGCCTATCCGATCACCTGGTCGCTCAGCTCCATCCTGCTGTTCATCGTGCTGATGAGGCTGGACTGGGACACGGCACTGCAATAATCGAGAATACTTTTAAAAAATCTGCATTTCGAAAGACGCGGAAGGGAAGGGAACCCTGAGGCGTCTTTTCTTTTGAAAATTCATGAAAATCCCAACAACATTTCATGAAAATATGTTAGAATTAAAAAGATTCCGATATGTATTGGTGACGCGAGGAGAGTCCTTTTTATGGCCGGCGAGAATATCCTGCATACTCCAGGTATTTACTACACGATTTCCTACTGGATTTATGCGGTTTTGTACCTGTATTTTCTGGAAAAAAGATATGATGCCAAAAAGACGATTGGCCTTGAAATATTGTTCTTCGGACTTCTGGGGGCCTTTATGTACATGACGGACGGCGTCATGGGATGGGCCTTTGCCCTCAGCATCCTCATGATATTTGTCATTCTGATGCTGATGACCTATACCGTGGGGCGGGTTGACCTCAAAAAGGCTGCGTACTACTGCATGAGGATTTATGCGCTGGCCGAGTTTGCCGCTGCCCTGGAATGGCAGCTGTATTACTACACGGTGACGAGGCTGAAGCTGGATCATGGGCTGATGACGATCATCCTTCTGATGCTTCTGACCCATGGGATCGTTTTCTCTGTGGCATTTCTCCTGGAGAAAACCTACGGCGGCGATTCCGCAAGCCTTGTGATCGACGGAAGAAGGCTCACAGGCACGGCCTTTATTGCCCTGATGACTTTTTTGCTGAGCAATATCAGCTTCGTCCTGAGAAATTCGCCCTTCAGCAGTACATTTCCGTCGGAGATCTTCATCCTTCGGACCATGACGGACTTGGCGGGCGTGGGAATGCTCTTTGCCAATCATGTGCTGATGCATGAGGTGGACACGCGGCTGGAGGTCGATAACCTGCAGC